>NZ_JAKFWH010000057.1 GCF_021731985.1 Nitrosomonas sp. | reverse complement strand
GCCTTCAGTTGATGTACTATTTCGTTCAGCGGCTAATTGTGCAGGTAAGAATGCCATTGGTGTGATTCTGACAGGTATGGGTAAAGATGGTGCTGCTGGAATGCTGGAAATGCGTAAAGCAGGCGCTCATAATTTTGCACAAGATGAAGCAAGCTGTGTTGTTTTTGGAATGCCTAAAGAAGCAATTGCAGCGGGCGGAGTGAACGATGTTGTTTCACTGAAAGATATGGCCAGATCTGTATTGTCAAAAGTGTCCAGTATGGGGTCACACGGCAATCGTGTTTAACTTGCATTCATACATATTTCTTGATTTGAGGTAAAGTAAAAAATACATCGTCAATGAAAAAGATTATTTCTCGATTTATCGTATTTATTGGTATTAGCTTTTTAGTGAGTTGCGGGTCTCTTCAGGAAAGAACTTCAGTTAAGTTTGATCCTAATCCGGCTGCTAATCAATCGACTGATACCAGTCACGTCAAAAAAGCACTTTATTCCCAGTTTAGTGAATGGCAGGGTGTACGTTATCAACGAGGCGGACTCAGTCAGCGGGGAGTTGATTGTTCTGGCTTTGTGCATTTGACGTTTAAATCAAAGCTCGGCTTGCATCTGCCCAGAACGACCAGAATGCAATCAAGAGTAGGAAAAGAAATCAGGAAAGATGATTTAAAGGCCGGTGACCTGATATTCTTTAAAACCGGCTCAGCCTCAGAACATGTAGGGATTTATCTGGAGAAGAATAAATTTCTACATGCCTCTCAAAAACAAGGCGTCACAATATCCCGGTTAGATAATGTTTACTGGAAATCTAACTATTGGAAATCAGTTCGTATATAAAAAATAATTCCGAGAAAGTTTGCATTCGTTTTCTTTAAACGCAAAAGCTTGGGTTTGTGCGTTTGTTTATTCTTCACTTACACTGTTACAGTGAATAGTGCGACCATGTTATTCTAGAATGCAGAATGATGACTAAACTCTACTTTTATAGGAAAGTAAAATGAATGAAGAAATCAAACAAAGATTACAAAAAAAAGAAATCTGGCAACGTGGTTTTTATATGATTCTTTTTATGTGTATCTATGGTTTCTCTAATTTCTTGATTATCAGTATTTTCTTTTTTCAGTATGTTACGTTGATATTAACTGGTCAAGCAAATGTGTTGCTACTTGAATTCAGTAAGAATTTAGGTGCCTATATCCATCAAATAATAATCTTTCTGTCATTTAACAGTGATCAGTGTCCATTTCCATTTAGTGCATGGCCTAATGCTACAATTGACATTGAACCGATTAAAGATACCAACACAAACGATTAGTTGACCGTTAAGGCGATCGTTGTAACTGCTCGTCCCAATCGCGAGACGAGGAGTCAAAAATGAAGGCGTATCAAAGTTTGAGTCATACGCGCTGGGATTGTAAATATCATGGGTATTTATTTGGTAAGCTTATAAGGGCTAACACTTAGGAGGCATATAGGGCGATCACATCATTCTACTGACCACTGAGAATACTCGAAAATCTTGTGTCACCCCAGCAAAATTCTGGGGTGAATCAGAAGGAGTTTTTAAAGGGTTTTTAAGTATTCGATGATCGCCAAGGCTCCCGCTTTGTCATTACTCCAATTAAGTTTGAAAGTTTTGCCATCTTGCTGAATATCTTTGTCGTGACCTTTATTACTCATAGCTGGAGATAAGCGAGTATCAAAAACGTAACCTTCTTTATTTGCTGCCGTTTCGTTTGCATTCCATGCAAAACCGATCAACTTTTTGTCATAATCCAAACGGCTTTTTACGAACACGGCTGGGCGTTCATTAGGCATCAATAAATGATAAAGCGTTGGCACCGAGCCATTGTGTAAGTAAGGCGCTTGCGCCCATAGCCCTACCAAGGGTAACGCATTGTAACCATCATGTAATTTGGGTGGTGTCATTGCTAAAGATTTTTTACCCTCCAGTGAGACACCTTTATAGTGCGCACAAGGTTTGGCATCTTTGCCATACATTTGCACTATAGTATCCGCGCCACACACATCGTTAAAACCGCTGATCGCACCGAGCGTGACAAACAATCCGGCAACCTTAGCACGCCCCATATCTGTGCCTATATCGCGGTAAACCTTGCCATTATTCGGTTGATGGCAGGCGGCGCAGTTTTCAGCAAATAATGCCTGGCCTTTTTTCGCTAATGCAATATCCACTTCAAACGGATAAACACTTGCAGGCATTTTCTCCAGTACTTCTTCTGAAAATGCCGATACGCGCACATCCACATTCTCATAACCTATCGTTAATTGTGCCGCAATGTTTTTATAGATAGGTAATGGAATATGTCCTGTCCACTGTCCACCACCATTGATTAAATCGGATTTATCGCTATTCCACACTGGGTCGTGCGTATTTTGTTCCCACACCGCCATAATATCCGTCACACCGTGACTCGGCGGCAACGCGAGTGATGCAAATGGCTTCGTGAGCGCCTTTTGTTTTAAGTTAATATTGGCTTTCACGGTATTGAAACCAATTGCATCTTCCATTCCGGGCAAACCATCAAACAATCGTGACTCCGCTCCTTTGTAGTATTTTTCGACAAATGCTTTCCAGCCTTCATATTCACTAACATGGTGCTGAATAAACTGTGTAATCACTTTATCAGCGGTTGATTTGAATAAATCAATTTGCACCTGCTCGTATGCAGTGTCAAATCTCCGGTCTTCATAAGTATAATTTTTATAAAAATAATTTGGATCAGAAGCACGCGCTTCATCCAATGCGGTTAGAATTTTTTCTTTGATCAGTTGTGTTTGTTTAGCAAGTTCCGTTTCCTTACCCACCAACTTAGTAATGGATTGTACTAAGCGTTTGCGATAACCGATCACATTAAATTCAGAATTAATGCCACCATCTAGATAATAAATGCTGTTGTCATCAAGACGTACTCGCCCAATATGGCATGCACCACAGGCGAAAGAAGCGTAATCAATATTACCTTTCGGATCAACACGCGACATACCAGTAAAACCCATGCCACGTGGAACTGGTGAACCCTGCAATCGCTCATCGTAAAACAGGCCCATGACGCTTAAGAAATCATCACCTTCTCCCCAATATTCAGGTGCAATCATTGGCAATAATTTTAAGATGATGTAGGGAACACCATCCGTTTCACTTTGAGCAAAGTCCGCAAAGCGATTGTAGGCAGTCTGATATTTAGCAATGTGTGCGTCGCGCGCGGCCATTTTATTTTGTTTGAATGCTTCCCAGTCATCGGGCACCGCCTTTACAAAAGCGGGCGGCTCAGGTGCAGCCAGTTGCTTACTAAAACCGCCATCGGCGGAATACAAAAAATAAGCCGCACCAATTACCACTACAACCAAACCCAATAACAATTTTTTCATGTAATTTCCTTATGAAGCTATTGTTTATATCAAATATGATTTTTAACGCTACTCGTTGTTATTCGAGTAGCGACATTCAAATCATGCCCATTGGAGATACCCTATCAATGACCTTATATACGAAGGCATTGATAGATATATGAAGAATAGTGCTTCGTTGCAATAACTTATTTATCCCAAACTAATGAGTAGGATTCTGGGAATGGTCCATTTTTAAAATCAATCGGCGCTGCTGCTCGCAAATTCTTTAGCAGCAACACTTGGCGGACCATTTCCGGGATCATTTCCATGCCCACATATTTACCTAAACAATCATGTGAACCAAATCCGAAATTAAAGTTGTGATAGAAAGTGCGGTCTGGATTGAATTCATCTGGGTTGGTGTTGGCAAACGTATCAAACATTGCCGATTGCGTAAGCACAAGTACATTAGTTCTAGCAGGTATCAGCGTCTCATAATCGGTACCTTTTGCTAAGGTATAGTCTTGCGAAGTTTGGCGGAACATATAGGGACTAATCGGTACATAACGCAGCGCTTCCCACACGATATTATCAAATTCTTGCAGGTCTGTTTGTTGGGCTGCGGTTTTGGCTTTTGCCAACAGATCTGGTTGATTAACAAAAAACTCGATTACTTGAGCCGTTGCTTGTGAAGTGGTTTCAATCGATCCAATCAACAAACCACCTGCATTAGCACCCACGCGTACTAAATCAAATTCAACTTGTTGCGGAAAACTGGTACGCAGCATACGTGTGAACACATCATCTTTCGGAATGAGCGTGGGCTTGCCAGTCAGCTTATCAAGAATACCTTTTACAATGCGCTGAACAATCGTGAAGAAATCTTTGGCTTGTTCTAGCTTCACCATGGCTAATTTTTCGATCAATTCTTTTTTAATGTAATTGGCGAGCGCAGCAGATACGCGTGCATGGTTATCTAAAATAAATTTGTTTTGTTCTGGTGAATTTAAATCAAATGGTTGGTTGTGAAATGTATTATATTGATTCCAAAATGACCAATCGATTAAATCCTTTTTATCCACATTACCCAAACCAAAGTATTGCTGCACCAGGATGGCTGGCACCATACGGCAATAGTTGTATACGATGTCGATATTGCCATCAGCGTTCGCAAGAATCTCTTGGCTGGCTTGTGCGATTAAGGCACGGATTCTCGGCAAATCATTACGATTCAGCAAACCTTGCATTAAGGATTTCTCGCGGTAGTGAAAGGCATTATCGTCATGCGCCATTAAATAACCAGGATCCGTGGCTGTCACTCCCATTTTGGGTTTGTACAGATCAACCGTAAATATTTTTGGCATTTGTAATAAATCAGTCACGTCCGCATAGCGACTCACTAAAACACATTCAGGGGTAACCAAGATAGGACGCTGAGCGCGTAATTGTTTAAAAAATGGAAGCGGTTCGGTCATCATCCAGCGACGCACTAGGGGATATTTATCCGCCGTGGCGGCACTATCATATTCGGCCAGATAATCCTTGGTGTTGCTAGTTGCAATATTAGTCATAAATCCTCCCCTTCTAGTTAGTAAGTTATGGTCTAGGAATTGTTGCCGCATCCATAAGGAATCATTCAAGACAATCCCGTGGAATTCGGAATAAATAACACCACAATAAAATGTTTCCGACGACAAAGAAATCACAAAAAGATTACAAAATTCCGCCAACCTGAGTACTCGGCTTGATTGTCCTCCGATCAAACAGAATTTATACTATCATCAGATTTTACTCGAGAGCTAGTGTTTAATTGCATTAATTCGATACAAATTCTTTGAGCAGTAAGATAATATAAAACAAATGGTTATTTTAGAAAATAAAATACCTTATTTTTGCAATTAGACACTAGCCTGCTCTAACACGTACAAGCTATAGGGAATAACTCGGGAGCCTTGACTGGTAAACCAGAATAATTGACGTTTTTCTTTATTCCAGCCTTGATTCAACTCTACGCGAGGCTGGATCACGCCATCCGCAGGAATAACAGGAACATTACTATTTGCAGCGTTGACATGGATTGCGCTAAATCCAATTATTGTTGGGATTAAGATATGTGTTAATTGCTTTAAATTTTTCATAATCATTCCCCTTAATTAATTTTCTACAAGGCTGGAATTAAATGTTATCAACGAACTTCACACAATAAACCAAAAGAAACAATCTCATTTCTCATAAGATTCATCTGTAGCTTTTGATGATTCTTTGCATACCTAAGGAAGCTCTGATTAACTCATGTTTGTCATTCCGAATAAAGTGAGGATTCTTTGTAAATCAACGTTATATATTTCTCGCCTCATTCGAAATGACAGTTATTCAGAGCTTCCCTAAGTTAATAACAATTTAAATATAGCAATGACCGAATCCTCTCTCTGTGGAAAAACACACAGAAAATGTAATAAAATATAGAATCAAATGCTTAGGATTATAATTTGAGCGATTCCAATTCTATTTCATAAACTGTACGAACTAAATCCCAAATCAGGTTGCCTGATTACAGTTACTAAGTCAATCTACTGCTCTCTGCTGTGATGTAACCCATCTTGTTGTTGATTAATCTTGATTTCCTTCAGCGCGGAACCGGTGTCAGCTCCAGAATTAAGATTCTTGTTCTTGCGAACAATAACCCCAACCGTGGTTGGGTGCAATTGATAGTACTCCCCGATTTCTCGCTGGCTGTATGCGTCTGTTTTGTAGGCGGCAATAATCGCCGTTCTGCGGTCTTTGTGTTGTGCTGCGATCTCAGATAAAGGCTCTGCAACCAGCCGCTTTTGCTGCTGGGGTATATTTAAATCGTCCTTTTCTTTCCCGATTCTTTTCTGCATTTCAGTGACGAAAGCGGCATCCCCTATATAAATCTGCCCCTTCAAATTCGACCAGATCTCAGGCTGATGTTGCACGCCTTCCAGGACAAATTGCCGGTATTTCTCCGTTGCAATTTTCCTTTGCTTCCCAAACAAAGACAAAACCCAGTCCGTTGTCAGCCATTCAGGTTTGGGAGCATCACCCACCATTGCCGGATAACTGCTCCACGGCCAGTCTTCAAGCCGTTTGACCATGCCTTTGGCTCTTAGCGGATTCAAAACAACATAGCGGGAAAGCTCAAGCAAATAGCGATCTTTATCCACCAGGATTGCTTTGTCACGTCCTTGAAAAAGATGGCCGCCACGCCCATGCCAGCGATTCGATGCTTGGGTATAAATGCCATTGAGTTGACGCATACCTTTTGACAAATTCCCGTCAAGCGTTTCAATGATCAGATGATAATGGTTATCCATCAAACAATAGCCATGGCACAGCCAGTTAAAATCAGATACAACCGTTCCAAGGATTTCTAAAAACCTTGCCCGGTCATCGTCATCCTCAAAAATGGCTTCGCGGCGATCTCCACGCGAAGTGACGTGGTAAAGCGCATTCGGGAATTCTAAACGGAGTGGTCTTGTCGTGGCTTGCGGTATACACTTATTCTTCTTGATTCGCGACCTGCCCCCTCTTGCTCTTTTTCATCTGGTTTCTGGTGAAGTATTCATGCAAAACCGGTTAATTTCATGAATAATATAATGAATTGAGGGTTCAAAAACCTCTTGATCTAAATTATGATATGGGAGTATAACGTAACTGAACTGACTGGCGAGAATCACCTCACTTTGATTATACAACCGGCGATTACTGCTGCAGTTTCGTGAATGCTATTAAAAATGAATATGTGCATACCCTAAATGGAGGCCTTTCAATGAAAAAAAGTTTGTCTTCAAAAATAATTGTGTTCTTCGCGCTTTGGGTCGGATCTCAGTTTGCGTTTGCAAACACGATCGTGACCGTAGGCGAGCAGGATTTTGCCGATGGATCAACAATGAATACGGGGCCTTTCCTTGCTGCGGGAACGGGTGAGTCCGCGCCGTTTGATGGCGTATTCGTTGGTTCGGATGTCAGTGGTCCGAATTTCTCAGCCAGCTGGACGTTTTCGTATGGCGCAATCGCGGACACCGTTACTGGTGGCAGTTTGATACTCGGAATTTATGATCACGAATCCGCTGCAACCGGGAATCAGGTCGCTTCCTTTTCAGTGAATGGTATTGATCTGACCAGTGCGCTCAATACGTTGTTTGAATCACATGGAGGTGGCAGCAGAGAGGACAATGTTTATACACTGACACTGCCAGCGACAACCTTTTCAGCGTTGGGATCGGGTACGGTCAATATTAGCTTGTCCCTGGCAGGACCTGGGCTGGGTTTGTTCGGCGAGACACCATCTAACGGGGCCGGGTTGGATTTTTCCACGCTGGACATCGCGACAGCCGTTCCGGAGCCTCTGACGAGCACTTTATTGCTGATGGGACTTCCGGCAATATTGGTTGCGGCGCGGCGTAAGATGGTCTAGTGCTATTGTGATTTTGGTGATGAAGCCCTTTTATGTGTAAGGAGAGAATGTATGGCCGATCCATTTATAGGTGAGATCACGACTTTTGCAGGGAATTTTGCTCCAAGGGGCTGGGCCTTGTGTCAGGGTCAGTTGCTTTCCATTGCGGAGAATGATGTGCTGTTTTCGCTCATCGGGACGACCTATGGCGGTGATGGGGTGTCAACTTTCGCTTTGCCGGACCTCGCGGGTCGTATTCCGCTGCACCAGGGTGCTGGACCCGGTCTCAGTCCACGAGTGATAGGGGAGCCTGGCGGCAGCGAAGCAGTCAGCTTGTCTGCCGGGCAAATGGCGGTTCATCACCATACCGCGGTTTGCTCGAATACTACCGGCAATAGCGTCAGCCCTGTGAACAGCTTCTGGTCAACGGATCCCGGTGGTAATACCGGAGCCTACAGCACGACCGATGGCAGCCCGATGGCCGGTGCGGCCATTGGCAATACGGGCGGCGGACAACCGCATAACAATCTACAACCCTATTTAGTGCTCAACTACATCATTGCGCTCGAGGGTATCTATCCTCCCAGAAGCTAGGATGATAGCAATCCAGATAACAGTTGAAAAAAGGAGATCCTTGTATGAGTGATCCGTATATTGGAGAAATCCGGTCATTTGGATTTAATTTTGCGCCAGTGGGCTGGGCGCAGTGTAATGGACAACTGCTTCCCATCGCCAGTAATACGGCATTATTCTCGATTCTTGGCACAACCTATGGGGGCGATGGCAAATCAACCTTCGCGCTACCCAATCTTCAAGGTAATGTGTCAATGGGTGCGGGAAAAGGGAGTGGTCTTGCTGACCGTACTCTGGGCGAATCCGGCGGTACGGTGACAGAAACGCTAACAATTCAACAAATTCCGTCGCATAATCACCCCGCCAATGCCCAAGCCGGTGATGGAAACAAGCCTGCCCCCGCAGACAATTTCTGGGCGCAGGACCTTGGCGGAAGCAAGGAATACGGTGATAGCGGACCATCACAGATGGCCGCTGGCGCGGTTGTGGCTGCGGGTGGCGGGCAGCCGCACAATAATCTGCAGCCTTACCTGGTGTTGAATTATTGCATTGCGTTGCAAGGTGTTTTTCCACCAAGAAATTGAGCGTGTTTCCATGCAAGAACACCATAAGATAACGAGAGGATAATATGAGCGAACCTTATTTGGGAGAAATTCGGCCTTTTGGATTTGGTTTCACACCGAAAGGCTGGGCGAGTTGCGATGGTCAGTTATTGCCAATTGCTCAAAACACGGCACTGTTTTCCTTATTGGGCACAATGTATGGAGGAGATGGCCGAATTACTTTCGGGCTTCCGGATCTTCGTGGCCGTGCTGGGATGCACGTGAATCCAGGGCATGCCCAGGGAGAGCGTGGCGGAGAAGAAGGCGTAACACTCACAGCCGCTCAGCTTCCTCTTCACAGTCATACTGCAAACTGCAGCAATGTTCCGGGAACCCAGACCAGCCCGGCTGGAAAGTTTTGGGCGCAGGACTCCGACGGCAATGTCGTCTTCAGCAGCGCGGGCGGCGCAACCATGGCTACCGCAGCGGTTGGCAATGCAGGCGGAGGTCAGCCACATTCCAATATGCAGCCCTATCTTGTCGTGAATTATTGCATCGCCGTGCAGGGTATTTTTCCAAGCCGCAACTAGAGTAACCCAATACCATCGGCAAAGCCGGTGGTAGTTTACTTTTAAGCATCTTATGTAGCAACTCAAAGCCTAACATACTTTGAGTACGGAAATTGCGTTCAGGGATCACGCCAAATGCTGCGTGCCACAATCTCTACAAAATAACTTGCATTTAGTACAGCGCGCAACGGGTAGAGATTGCATCATTTTGATTCTTTATTCGGCGTTATTTGGGGTTCTTATTCGGAAGAACAAGGATTCTCGATTCTGGACACCGTTTTGTTCGGTATGCTGGAACGACAATATAATCCCTCTCTATGAGCTATCCCCCAACAATTTGCGCAAACATGAGAACCAAGGCAAATGGAAGAATTCAGTAAATCACTGATTACCATCCACCGGACGCTGATGCTGGTGACCGTTGCAGTGCTTGCTTTTGCGCTTTCAGAAGATCCTGCGGGGGAGTACCGTAACGCACTGCATGCGGTGGAAACGATTAGTCAACTCGATACGACCAGAGTCATAAGTGATATTGCAACGCGCTACAGCAAGGATAAGGTTTTCTCTGCGGAATGGATCAAATCGCAAGACACAACTACGCATGCACAAGGCCTTTTCGCGATGTGCCTATTTGGCAGCAAGGTGGAAGTATCGTTAACTTCGGCTGTTGTCCTTGTGCCCGAACCAGCGACAGCGACGATTAGTACAACTCTTGGTTATCTTTCAGAAGGTGAAGTCTATCTAGTGCAGGCATCAACCCATGCCGTTGCTAACGTCCTTAGATCAAATAAGTTCGACTGTAATGCTGCGATCAAGGCTGGCTTAGCAGCGATCCGCATCGGTAATAATGAAATCGCCATTCGACTGATTCCCGGTGTACGTAGTGAGGTTCGCGGCCTTTCATCTCTTGAGTTGGTCAAATACACCAGCAAGATGGGGCCTAATATCTCGAAGGAGCAATACACATTCAACCTGATGGAGGCAATTGCCAAAACTGCATCCATAGAATTGGAATACCACAAGGACGACACCATCAGAATAGAAGAAATCATGCCCAGGGAGCCGTTCGCATCTCCCGGCAGAACGAGTATCGAGAATCCATTCGTTACCTATCTTCCTAGTAGCGATACTTCGCAAGCAACAATACTTGGCACGCTTCGTCGTAATCTCGGACTCATCGGCGATCTGAACACTGCTCGCGCAACAGAGTTGCTGAAAACAAAAATTGAAGAAAAAGCCAAGTATCCGACAGTGTATGGCGTCGAGATACGCTCCCTGCACGCTGTATGGGGCCTGCCGGTGCTGTTGCTTGCACTGGCATGTTTTCTCCTCGTTCACGTACAAGCATACCGTCGCGCGCATATACAACCAGAGGAAAAGAATGTCTGGCTACCGAATGTATTGCTGATTCCCGGGATCGGTACTTCCGTGGCACGCGTGCTCTCGCTGGTATTCTTACCACCGATTTCCTGTGTACTTCTGGTTCAACGACTTAGCGACTCTACCTTACCCTTGCCAAAGGAGTCATGGGCGGGCTATGGTGTTTGCTTTCTCTTGGCGATGGTCGGAGCGATGACCATGTGGGAGCTACACCGACTCCGAAGTCGGTCCAGAATGAAGAATCAAAGACCAAAAGATCAATATCATGTTTTCTAATTTAGTTTTAAAAGATGATGCAATATGAGACCTATTGCTTATCCAATCTGCGATACTGAACCGCTTCGGCGATGTGTTGATTGCTGATTTTCTCGGCACTCGATAAATCCGCAATGGTTCGCGCGACTTTAAGAATACGATGATACGCGCGGGCAGAAAGATTTAATCGGCTGATTGCTTGTTTCAACAGAGTTTCGCTTGCAGAATCAATAGTGCAATGCTGATCGATTTCCTTAACGCTCAATCGGCTATTGGTTTTTCCCTGCCGGTCAAGTTGTCGTTGGTGCGATTTTGTTACGCGCGCTCTTATTGCATTGCTTTTCTCAGCGGCAGTATGTTGGCGCATCAATTCCTCTTGCGGTACAGCCGGGACTTCGATCTGCATGTCGATGCGATCTAGCAATGGGCCTGAAATTCGGGCGCGATAACGAGCAACTTGGTCAGGCGTACAATGACATTTTCCTGAAGGGTGTCCCAAATAGCCACAGGGGCAGGGGTTCATCGCCGCAATCAGTTGGAATTGTGCCGGAAATTCGGCTTGGCGTGCTGCACGGGAGATGGTGATTTTTCCGGATTCCAGCGGCTCGCGCAGTACCTCCAGTACTTTGCGATCAAACTCTGCCAATTCATCCAGGAATAACACGCCGTGCATCGCCAGTGAAATTTCTCCGGGGCGCGGGTGGCTGCCGCCGCCCACCAGTGCCACGCCGGATGCGGTGTGGTGCGGGGAACGGAAGGGGCGGCGTTTCCAGTTGCTGATATTGAAGCTGCCGTAACTGAGCGATTGTATGGCTGCGGATTCTAGTGCTTCCGCTTCGGTCATGGGTGGGAGTATGCCGGGAAAGCGTGCGGCCAGCATGGATTTTCCGGTGCCGGGCGGGCCGATCATCAGAAGGCTGTGACCACCGGAAGCGGCTATTTCCAGCGCGCGTTTTGCATGGGTTTGGCCTTTGACTTCGTCAAAATCAGGATAAGCTGAGTCACCGGTTTCTGTGTTGTTTTCGAGTAGATTTTTGTAAATTTGTAAGGGTTCGCGTCCACTCAGATGCGCACAGATCTGTAACAGTGATTTGGCTGCATAAATGGTGGCTTTATTTACCAGTGCAGCTTCCGCGGCATTTTGCTGGGGTAATACAAAACTACGGCCGGATTGGGATGCATTATAAGTCATCGCCAGTGCGCCATGGATCGGGCGCAGTTCTCCGGTTAAAGCGAGCTCGCCAGCCCATTCATATTGATCCAATTTGTCTTTGGGAATTTGTCCGGTTGCCGCCAGAATGCCCAGTGCGATGGGTAAATCAAAGCGCCCGCTTTCTTTGGGCAGATCGGCAGGGGCCAGATTGATGGTGATGCGCTGTGCGGGAATTTTGAACTGTGCATTTTGCAAAGCGGCCCTGACGCGATCTTTGCTTTCTTTGACTTCCGTATCAGGGAGCCCGACAATGGTAAAGCTAGGTAGGCCGTTGGCAATGTGCGTTTCCACTGTCACCAACGGCGCTTGTATACCTGAAAGTGCGCGGCTATACAGGACAGCGAGTGACATTTGAGAATTAGTAATCCTGGTGTGCTGGAACGAGCAGGAATTAACTTAAAGATAACAAAAAATAAGTTAAATAGACTTATTTGTCATGCATATCTTCATTATCTTGTTTTGCTTCTGCCGCGTGGGAGGACGCATGATGATCGGCTGATAGATGGGTGGATTTTTTCAGCAATGTTTCCAATTCGGAAACTTTACCTTCGAGAACCATTAGTTTTTCACGGGTGCGTTGTAAAACTTCCTGTTGTACATCAAACTCATCACGTGTGACTAAATCAAGCCGTGTAAACGCACCTGATAACAGCATCCGGATATTTTTCTCGATGTCTTTGGCCGGGCTGTTGTGCAGTACTTCGCTGACTTTGGCATTGATTTCGTCAATTACATTTTTATTAAGCATCGTTGTTCTCCTTGTTGGCTGATCCAGCACATGATCAGTTGATGATAGTGACGTGATAAAATCCCAAAATGTGATAAAGCTTTACAATATCTGATTATCCACTGTTATTGAAAAGGGTGCCAGTATTAAGAAGTAAGGTTTATTCTGCCATGCTACTCCCTTTGATCAATTAGCATTGGAGAATTGTCTTTTGATTAACGGTTAATTGTCCGGATACATAAATGGAACGCATACAACTACTTGAAAATTGGCTAAAGGAGCAATTTCCGGAGAAGCCGTTTACTTTGCAACCAGCCTCTGCTGACGCCAGTTTCCGGCGATATTTCCGTGTTTCCTTCAAGGATCAGACGCTGATTGCTATGGATGCACCCCCGCAACAGGAGGATTGCACGCCATTCATTCAAGTGGCGGAGATTCTGGCTGCGACCGGCGCGCACGTGCCAAAAATAGTAGCGCAAAATCTGGATCAAGGTTTCTTATTGCTGTCTGATTTGGGTGATACGACTTTCTTGCAAGCACTCAATAATCAATTCGTTAGCGCTGATCAGCTTTATGGCGACGCCATTGAGGCGCTGATTAAGTTGCAATTGTCGCAACAGGTGGAAGGTTTGCCCGGTTACGATGAGGCATTATTGCTGAGAGAGCTCAACTTGTTTCCGGATTGGTATGTCGCGAAACATTTGCGAGTAACTATAACGGAAAAACAGCAAGCCGTTCTGCAATCAATTTTTACGCGAATTATACAAAACAATCTTGCACAGCCCAGAGTATTGGTACATCGCGATTATCATTCGCGTAATCTGATGGTGACATCTCCCAACCCAGGGATTATCGATTTTCAGGATGCCGTAGTGGGCCCGATTACATATGATTTGGTGTCGCTATTTAAGGATGCTTATATCCGGTGGGATGAGGAAAGAATTCTGGATTGGATGATTCGTTATTGGGAAAAAGCCCGCAAGGCCGGACTACCTGTGTCCACTGATTTTGCGGAATTCTACCGGGATTTTGAATGGATGGGCGTGCAGCGGCATATTAAGATTTTGGGCGTTTTTTCCCGCCTGTATTACCGTGATGGTAAAGAGAATTATCTGAATGATATGCCACTGGTGATGGAATATTTGCGTAAAACCTGTAAACGCTATCGGGAACTTCATCTGCTGCTTAACTTGCTGGATGAGCTGAATCCAACTGAATCAGACCAGAAAATTGGCTACACCTTCTAATAGTTTTCCCTATAAGGCCATGATTCTCGCGGCGGGACGCGGAGAACGCATGCGTCCGCTCACCGATTCGTTGCCAAAGCCTTTGTTAAAGGTGGGGGGGCACGCATTAATCGAGTATCAGTTAAGAAATCTGGCGCGTGCGGGTTTTATCGATATTGTGATCAACCATGCGTATCTCGGTCAAATGATCGAGAATGCTTTGGGTAATGGTGAACGGTATGGTGTTAACATTCAGTATTCGCCCGAGAAAGTTGTTTTGGAAACCGCGGGCGGGATTGCTAATGCTTTGCCACTTTTGACGGACCGATCCGGCAACTTGCCCTTTTTGGTTGTCAATGCGGATATTTATTGTGAAATGGATTATGCATCGTTATTACCGGTAATGCATACGCTGCAATCAAACACCAACCAGCAGCTTGCGCACCTTGTTTTGATCGACAATCCGCCGCATCATGCTGAGGGTGATTTTGCGTTGCAGGGAGATCAAGTGCAACTGGCTGGGGACAACAGATTGACTTTTAGCGGTATCGGTATTTATCAACCACAGTTTTTTAACGAAATAAAACCAGGCTTGCCGGTAAAACTGGCGCCACTGCTGCGGCAGGCAATGCAAGCGGGAAAAGTAAGCGGTGAATATTTTTCCGGCCAATGGATTGATGTAGGAACACCGGAACGGCTTGAATTACTGGATCAGCAACTCAAGTCTCAATTAGAATAATCAACAACGGGCGCAGTCTAAAAATTCAAAGTATCTCGCTATGACACACATTCAACCTTTTATCGCACGCCGGCAGCTGTTGGTATCCAAAATGCATGGCGGTGTCGCTATTGTCCCAACGGCTCCCGAACGATTACGCAATCGGGATGCACATTATTCTTACCGGTTTGACAGCTATTTTTATTATTTGACGGGTTTCCGCGAACCTGAGGCTGTGTTGGTACTCATTGCCGCGACAGAAAAAACACCGGCAAAGCATGTTTTGTTTTGCCGCGAAAAAGACATGGAACGCGAGATATGGGATGGTTTTCGCTATGGTCCGGAAGCTGCCAAAGAGGCGTTTGGTTTTGATGAAGCGTATTCGATTGCTAAACTGGACGAATTGCTTCCCAAACTATTGGCGGATCAGCCTGCAGTTTATACCGCATTGGGACAGGATCATGCCTGGGATCAACGTATCGTCGGCTGGTTAAACCGGGTGCGAGAACAATCGCGCACGGGTGTGGTTGCGCCGGGTGAAATTCATGATTGCCGGGCATTATTGGATGAAATGCGTCTGATTAAAGGGACGGATGAATTACAAATTATGCAGCGCGCGGCAGATATCTCGACCCAGGCGCATCAGCGTGCGATGCAGACAACCCGTCCGGGAATGCGTGAATATGAAATTGAAGCGGAATTGCTCTACACCTTCTACCGGCACGGCGCGCAAGCGCCAGCCTACACATCCATTGTTGCCGGTGGCGCCAACGCCTGTGTGTTACATTATGTGGAGAACAATGCCGAGTTGAAATCGGGAGATTTATTACTGATTGATGCCGGTTGTGAGTTGGATGGCTATGCATCGGATATTACGCGGACATTCCCGGTTAATGGAAAATTTAGCGCTGTGCAGAGGGATGTCTATCAACTGGTTTTGGCTGCACAGGCCGCGGCAATTTCTCAAGTGAAACTGGAAAATAACTGGAACGATCCGCATAAAGCTGCCTTACATGTACTGGCGCAAGGCTTTATTGATCTGGGATTGTGTCAGGGCAGTGTGGATGCCGTGCTGGAATCGGGAGATTACAAACGCTTTTATATGCACCGGACCGGGCACTGGCTGGGAATGGATGTGCATGATGCCGGTGAGTACAAACAAAAAGGCGATTGGCGTCTGCTGCAACCCGGTATGGTGCTAACCGTTGAGCCAGGATGTTATATCCGTCCGGCGGATAATGTTCCGCAACATTTCTGGAATATCGGGATACGCATCGAAGACGATGTGATTGTCACACAAACCGGCCATGAACTTTTGACTCAGGCAGCACCCAAAACCATAGCCGAAATAGAGGAGCTGATGCAATGAACGATGAAGAAAGGAAAATAATTATCAGCAAGGTTTCTGAATACCGTCAAAATGAATCGGGAGAATTCCACCGTGTGCCGGTTTCTCCGGTTAACCGCTGGATTACCATTGCAATACTCATTCCGGTTGTTGCGCTTATGGCTGTTTTGGGTGTTTTCTTTTTTGCGGCTTTCCTTGCTTTACTCGCAGTAGCTGTCGTGGTGGTCGGAATACGCTTTTGGTGGCTGCGCAGAAAATTTGAAAACGCCATGCAGCAACCCGAGGATATAAACCGGCAGGCTGAGGCGAGCCAGACAGTTATCATCGAAGATGCACAAATCATTGAAGAAACGGAAGTTCACCGGACTGAACAAAAAAAACACTAAAGCTGCGTGATTCATCTTTGTAATTTAAAGCAGATATGGCATCGAGTTATTATATTCCTTAATAAATTATCTTATTGACCGTAACTAAATCGTAACATTTTAAAACTCAGGATCCGCTGGGATCTGTGAGATTTAACTTGCTAGTATTAATTGGGGTGGCAGGTTCCTAAATCCGCCGTTTCTTTTCTACTTCCGATATTGAGTTCTATGATAAAAAAAGTGCAAGCTGATGATGTTCGACTGGGAATGTATATTCATGAAATTAAAGGGAACTGGTTAGAACATCCATTTTGGAAAAAATCATTCCTGCTGGATCAGCAAAAAGATCTGGATAAGCTTCTGAGTTGTACCTTGGATGAAATATGGATCGATACCAGTAAAGGCCTTGATGTTGCCGTAAGCGAACAGGCGCAATCCGCAGCTGTTGTTATTCCTGACTCAGACAAACCGAAAGCTGAAACACCGCGGCCGGCAAAGAAAGTTTCGGTCGATGAGGAGCTGGTTGCTGCTAAAAAAATACATAAAAAGGCAAAAGAAGCGGTTACGACCATGTTCAGCGATGTTCGCATGGGTAAAGCGCTTGAAATCGAAGAAGCGGTATCACTGGTTGATGAGATTAATCAATCTATGGAACGGAACTCCAACGCATTACTCAGCCTGATCCGGCTAAAAACTGTCAATGAGTATACTTACTTACATTCTGTTGCGGTTTGTATGCTGATGGTTGCAGTGGGAAGACAATTAGGGTTAAGTGGTGAACAGCTCAGACAAGCCGGTGTTGCTGGGCTACTCCATGATGTCGGGAAAATGGCGATTCCCAGTGAAGTACTGGATAAGCCTGGAAAATTGACGGATGAAGAGTTTACTATTATCAAAAGCCATCCACAACGCGGCTGGGAAATACTTAAATCCTGTTATCAAGTTCATGAAACAGCTTTGGATGTTTGCTTGCATCATCATGAACGTGTGGATGGGCAAGGTTATCCGGAAAAAATATCCGGCGACGCGCTTACTTTGTTTGCACGTATGGGGGCGGTTTGTGATGTCTATGATGCCGTTTCTTCAAGCCGTTGTTACAAGCCTGCATGGTCGCCTGCTGAATCAATCCACAAAATGGCGACATGGGCCGGTCATTTTGATGAAAAGGTTTTCCAGGCTTTTGTTAAAACAATTGGTATTTATCCAACCAGTACTTTGGTAAAGCTCAAATCCGGACGATTGGGTGTGGTGATTGAACAATCCCAGAAAAAATTGACAGCACCCATCATTAAGATTTTCTTTTCTACGCGAGCGAACGCCCATATTCCAGTAGAAATTCTAGATTTATCAAAAGGAACGGACAGTATTGAAAATATTGAAGACCCGATTAAATGGGGATTTGATATCAACAAGATACAAGGAATATGAGCGTTCAACTTTCTGCGCTTGAACAAAACATCTGCTACAAAACACCGGTAATGCAGTTTTTCTGAAAAATCAAATCCCAAACGCCATGCCCGAGCTTGAGTCCTCTTTGCTCAAACTTAGTCAATGGCCGATATTCCGGCCGGGGCGCATAATCTGTCACGGTGTTGGTGAGTTGGGATTCCTGACTTAAAACCTGCAGAATCTGTACGGCATAGTCTTCCCAATCGGTAGCGACATGGATATATCCGCCCGTTTTTAAATGTGCACACAAATGAGTAACCAGCGCCGGCTGGATCAATCTACGTTTGTGGTGCCTGGCTTTTGGCCACGGATCGGGAAAGAAAATGTGAACGCCATCTAAACATTCCGCTGGCAGCATGTGTTGCAGTACTTCGACCGCATCATGTTGAATGATGCGTAAATTCGTCAATTCGAGATGCTCGATTTGATTGAGCAGACTGCCGACTCCGGGCGTATGCACTTCAATTCCAAGATAATCATTTTCAGGATGCGCCGTTGCGATAGTCGCGGTGCTCTCGCCCATGCCGAATCCGATTTCCAGGATTTTGGGTGCCGGGCGGCAGAAAACTTGATCCAGATCTAGCCAGTTCTCGCTAAATGGAATGCCAAACCGGGGTAGCAATGTTTCACAGGCGCGGCGTTGTGCATTGGATAAGCGTCCTTGGCGAAGAACGAAGCTGCGGATGGTTTGTTGCATCGGCTGGTAAGATTGACGGCGTGCGTGCGGCTAACTAAACCGGTTTACCCGTTGCTGATTTCTTTATAACTGTGTCTGAGTGGGCGATGACACCATCCGTTGGCGAGCTGGGGCTGGCGCTGTAGAGTTTCTTCGCCATGCGTCCGGCCAGATACGCTTCGCGTCCCGCTTCAACAGCTTTGCGCATCGCGGATGCCATCAATACCGGGTTTCTGGCTGCAGCAATCGCCGTGTTCATCAGTACGCCATCGCAACCCAGTTCCATCGCAATGGTCGCATCGGACGCCGTGCCGACGCCCGCATCAACCAATACCGGGATTTTGGCATTGTCGATGATGATTTGCAGATTCCATGGATTCAAAATGCCCATGCCCGAGCCAATTAACGAAGCCAACGGCATGACGGCGACACAACCCATGTCTTCCAGTTGTTTGGCAATAATCGGGTCATCCGAAGTGTAAACCATCACCTGAAAATCCTCCTTAATCAGGATTTCCGCCGCTTTAAGCGTTTCCACCATGTTCGGGTACAGTGTTTTGGGATCGCCCAGTACTTCCAGTTTGACCAAGCTGTGCCCATCCAGTAATTCGCGCGCCAGACGTAGCGTGCGCACCGCGTCTTCAACGGTATAACAGCCCGCCGTGTTGGGCAGTAAGGTATATTGCGTTGGCGGCAAAACATCCAGCAAATTGGGCTCATTAGAATTTTGCCCGATATTCGTCCGCCGGATCGCGACCGTGATGATCTCAGCGCCGCTGGTTTCAACGGCTGCGCGGGTTTCGCTGAAATCTTTGTATTTCCCTGTGCCGACCAGTAAGCGGGATGTGTATGTCTTGCCGGCAATAACTAAGTTATCCATGAAATTCTTTTTTTGTTCCAAAGGTATATTTGTTTAATAGCGCGGAATTTAACCGCCGCCCACTGCGACAACAACTTCCAACTGATCCCCATGAACCAGAATTTGTTCCGAGAATTGGCTGCGCGGAATAATCTCACCATTGCGTTCGATGGCGATGCGTTTGCCGTGCAATGCAAGATGATCGATAAGCTGCGTCACGTTAATCGGCGACTCAAATTGCTGCGGTTGTCCATTAATGGTGAGTTGTATCATGGATGATAAAGCCGGGATTGAAATTTCAGGTTAGCCGGATGAACAATCAAAAATCAGGATGAATTTTATCATGTGGGGATTGGTCATTTGAATAATTTATCAGAACCGTCAATCAGAGTTGTATATTTATAGGATCGATTTCATTTTTCTTGCTTTAATTATCATGCCGCTTATCACAGCGAACTGATAAAGTCGCGTTCTAACACGAAAGGACAAGTATATGCTTTTTGATAAGCAACTCTCTGATGCCGGCAACTATGTAGAGTGGTTGCGTTTAACAATCCACGAACGTGAACTTCCTGCTAACAACCGCGTGCGGGCGTCTGGGGCTTGTTTAGCGATTGCACAGGATCATCATCATGCAATCGTTCTCCTGATGGATGAACATCTCTATGCGTCGAGTTTTGCCTTGTTGCGCATAGCATTTGAAGCATATGTGCGCGGAGAATGGCTAGCACTGTGCGCAACTGATATTGAGGTAGCGAAATTCCTCAAGGGATGCGAACCACCGAAGATTAATTGTTTGTTGAAAGATCTTGAAAGAGCTCCGGCTTTCATGGAACAGACTCTTTCTCATATCAAAGAACGCACATGGAAAACCATGTGTTCCTATACGCATACCGGCGGCATGCATGTGCAGTGGTGGAATACAGCGGAAGCGATTGAACCAAACTATTCTGATGAAGAACTCCTTAATGTTCTTCGTTTTGCTGAAACTATAGGTTCACTCTCTGTTCTGGCTATTGTGACTTTGATGAACGATGAACACCCCGCCGAACAGGTATTGGATAAGTTTAAAAAGCGCATTGGAGATAAATTAAGGCTATGTCATCATTAATTGTTGGTCACTGTAAACAAACACAAATTATCATTGATAAACAAGTCATTAACTAAAAAACCAATAATTGATATTTTGTTTCAAATTCATTAGGTTACATGATTACCACTAACTAACGATGACATAGCCTAAATTAAATAAGGATGAATAAGGGTGGGGGCCAGAATAATGGCGGGGGCCAGGTCGCGAATTGAGAATATAGCCGATGAATTAAATTTGACTTTTGTTTTGTTTTGTTTTGTAACCTAGTGGTGTGCGTTGTCGGTATTGGATTCGAGATTCGGTTCCTGACCCTAACGATTATCGCCTATCATGCCGCAGGCCATATCAGTATAAGCAAGCGACATTAAATTGAAGCCGGGGCACGCCAAATAGCGAACCCAAGCTTGCAACTATGCAATCCCTTGCGGGATCAGATACCGAAACCGCTAGGTGAATAGATGAAGTCATCAGCGGCAAGTGCCGTGCCGATCACCTTGATGGCCATATCGGCTGTGCCATCACCGTTGGCATCGGCCTGAAGCGTCTGAACGCCCGCTGCCGTTGTCACCCGCAGTTCGGCCCCACCGGTTGCCGAGAAAGCCGACGCGCCAATAAAGGTCTGCGATGCGGTGAATTGCAGGGGTGCCAGCATGATCAGGTCTTCAGCACCATTGAAATCCGTGATCGTGTCGGCTGCGGCCACCGTGGAATCGGCCAAGTTGTCAAATACAAATCGATCAGCGCCAGTGCCACCCGTCAACCGGTCCGTGCCAAGCGAGCCCGTCAGGCGGTCGTTCCCCGCATCGCCACGCAACGTGTCTGCACCAGACGAGGCGAGAATGTTGTCATTGCCATCGCCACCGGACAGGGTGTTACCTGGAAAACAACGGGGTCAGGTACCGAATCACGAATTCTGATTACAAAACGAAAAATGTATTCATCGACAACATTCTCAATTCGCGACCTGTCCCCATGCTTCCCCCCATGCTTCCCACTTCCCTACAAAATTGTTAAATATCTCTTTTTGGGAGTATAGTAAATCTATAGTAACTTTATTATTGCTTTATTAGATTAATGCAAACGAAAAGGGTAAATCTTATGAAGAAACAGGTGATTGTGAGTACACAACGTTCTTATTGTGTCTCTTATCTAAACCGAATCTATAACGAGGTGTGGTTTTCTAGTGTGCGTTATTTTTACTGCTGCATCTTACTGCTGGCAGGGTTGCTGTTAGCCGCAAGTCATGCTGAGGCCGGAGTTAAGGTCGGCGATATTTTGGTCACCGATTATGCGGGTGGAACGGATGGACGCGGCGCATTGGTTGCGGTAGATCCAGCAACGGGCCAGCGTAGGATTCTCAGTGACTTCGGCGATGCGGTACAAGGCAGCTTCGGATCATCCCCGCTTAGCGTTGCAGTCTTCCGATGCAAATTGGACGAGCGCGCAGAATCGGCGAGCAGTAAGTCTGAGAACAGAAATCCTCATGATTGCAGTGACGGAGAAATAGTGCAGATTTATGTCTCGGATTCTGGCCGCGCTCTTTTTAAGGTCGATCCCAACACTGGCCATCGTACCCTCGTCAGCGACTTCGGACAGGGCGATATTGAAGGGGCTTTTTATTATGGTTTGGCCGTGAATGCCAAAGGCAAGGTAATAGCGAATCTATCTAAGCAGGTACTGCCAAACCTAGAGGGCCACAGTGTACTTGTTCGCATCGATCCAGAAACTGATGCGCGCGTTCTTGTCAGTGACCTTTTTAATCCAGATCAGGGGGCGATTGATACAGGTACGTTCATTACTGACCTTGTTATTGAACACTCAGGGAAAATTCTGATTGGTACAGCCAATGAAAATGATTACGCAAGTGGAGCAATTTTTCGAGTTAGCCCAAGAACGGGTAAGCGCAAGCTTTTGAGCGATCTCACTAATGCTGCGCAAGGGCCTATTATTGCTGGCCTGTTTTTTAGCGCTGGCTTGGCAACTGAGACGTCCAAGCAGATCTTGGCTATTGGCGGGAGCTTCCTTTTGCGGATAGATCCAAAGACAGGTCAACGTACTATTCTCAGCGATTTTGACAATTCTGCGCAAGGAATTACAGGATTCGCTCCCCGCGGCACCGTAGTGGAAAAATCTGGAAAAATAGTCGTAAGCGCTGTTATGACTGAATTCTACAGCTCACTCTTCCGGGTAGATCCAAAAACAGGGCAACGTACTTTGCTGAGTGATTCCGCTAACCCAGAACAAGGCCCACCCCTCACTGCATCTATTACTTACATGGCGATTGTACCTAAGAATGGTGACGTTGAAGACTAATTCCAGTTATCGATAGAAACGTAAACGGGGAAAAGGTGTCTAGGATCAAGAATTCCTGCTCTTTATTTTTGCGTAGAATAACCCCAATCGTTGTTGGAGACAATTGATAGCGCATGACCAGCACCATGTGCCGAATTACGAATCGCGGAAAGAATGGGGCCAAGGGGAAAGCATGGGGCCAGGTCGCGAATTGAGAATTGAGGATATAGCTGATGGATTCAGTATGATTTTTATTTTGTGATCTTGTGGTGTGTGCGTTGCCGGTATTGGATTCGAGATTCGGTTCCTGACCCTAACGATTATCGCCTGTTATGCCGCAGGCCATATCAGTATAAGCAAGCGACATTAAATTGAAGCCGGGGCACGCCAAATAGCGAACCCAGGCTTGCAACTATGCAATCCCTTGCGGGATCAGATACCGAAACCGCCAGGTGAATAGATGAAGTCATCAGCGGCAAGTGCCGTGCCGATCACCTTGATGGCCATATCGGCTGTGCCATCACCGTTGGCATCGGCCTGAAGCGTCTGAACGCCCGCTGCCGTTGTCACCCGCAGTTCGGCCCCACCGGTTGCCGAGAAAGCCGACGCGCCAATAAAGGTCTGCGATGCGGTGAATTGCAGGGGTACCAGCATGATCAGGTCTTCAGCACCATTGAAATCCGTGATCGTGTCGGCTGCGGCCACCGTGGAATCGGCCAAGTTGTCAAATACAAATCGATCAGCGCCAGTGCCACCCGTCAACCGGTCGGTGCCAAGCGAGCCCGTCAGGCGGTCGTTCCCCGCATCGCCACGCAACGTGTCTGCACCAGATGAGGCGAGAATGTTGTCATTGCCATCGCCACCGGACAGGGTGTTACCTGTAGTTTCTCCGAATTCGCCGCCAAAGATATTGTCGTTTCCGCCAGCGCCGTTGATGATGTCGCTGCCATTGAAGCCATAAAGATCATTGTCGCCGTTCGAGCCGGTGATCGTATCATTGAGGTTCGAACCCCAGACCTGCTCGACATTAACAATTGTATCGTATCCATCAGCCTTTGTATTCTGGGCCTTGGTAATACGAAGATCGACAGTCACCCCGCGCGTGCCCGTGACCCCGCGATAATCCACCGCATCATATCCCAGCTCGCCATCCAGATAGTCGTTACCAGCACCGCCGATCATGCCATCATTGCCGTTGCCACCAAACAGCCGGTCATTGTCAGCGCCGCCATCCATTGTATCGTGGCCGTCCATGCCATAGAGTATGTCGCGTCCTGCGCCACCGAACAGCTTGTCACTGCCTAAAAATCCAGTGATTGTGTCGTTGCCGCCAAGGCCATATATTTCGTCGCCAATCCCGTTGATATCCACATTCAGCGCAGTGAGAATGTCGTTCAATTCAGTTCCATTAATGATGGCCATTTGCTTCTCCTTGTTTTAGTAATTTGTGCCAATACGATTAGAGGCATATAGTAAAAATAAACGCTTTTTTCTCAAGATCATTATATATAAATCGAATATTTGGTCAAGCGTATTGGAAAACCCAAATTCCGCGAATGGATTATTACTCTCTTTCTTTAGAGCGCCGAAGTAAGCTTGTGGTAGCGGGTTTGCGGGTAAATGGGGTAAGCGGCGAGTTATGGAACTGGATAGGTATAGAGTTAGGCTGCGAATTGAGAATATAGTCGATGATTTTAGTATGATTTTTGTTATGTGATCTTGTTGTGCGTATTGCCGGTATTGGATTCGTGATTCTGTACCGGACTCCAACTACCCTTAAAAGCTAAGGAAACGCTGAATAACTCATCGCGCAGTAGAGATCAAGCCGAGTGATTATGTAATATTGCGATAATTTGCCCAATTTTGACCTGAATCGCATCATTTTTTGCATTATTACCCTCATTTCTTGTTTTCAAGGCGCAACTAGGCTGCCTGTTCTGCATAGCCACCGGCGAGCCAACAGCAAATTGGCAAGCCCGAACAGCGAGAACATCTGAGCGGTATTTTTGACCAATCCCTTGTAGC
>NZ_JAKFWH010000075.1 GCF_021731985.1 Nitrosomonas sp. | reverse complement strand
TGGCAGCGGGTAAGTTAGTATTGCAGAAAGAAGAGGATGGTGGTAGTGGAGATGAGGAAGAAGACGAAGACGAAGATGATGCAGCGGGTGGAAGTGAAGTAGAAGCTGAATCTCAGGGTGATGAGGATGACGAGGATGAGAAGTAATTGTCTTGAGGTTAACTGTAAAATAATAAGAGATTGAATTTATTTTTATATTTATGCATTATTTTTAGGTAAATAAATGCCAGAATATTTTTAATAAAATTGAGTAAGCCCGCCTATGGCGGGTTTTTTATTACATTGAAGTTTTATGTGTGCAATATGCTGAATCATTTCCCAAAGATTGATGTTAATTATCCTCATAGAAATAGAGATTATTTTATAGCAGGTTTTACTTTCTTCTGTGTTGCGCTGAGCTTGGTAATTGATGGTAGTGCAAGCTCTGAAACCCAAAAACAGTTAGGTGTTATAGCTTGGATCTTTCTAATTGGATTACTAGTAGGGGAGAATAAAGAAGTAAGAATGCAAGTTATAGTTGCCGTGGCATTTGCTACCGCCGGAGAGCACTTTGCTTCGATTTATATGGAAGGGTATACCTATCGATTTGGAAATGTACCTGCGTATGTTCCACCTGGCCATGGAATGGTATATTTGACGGCTGTAGCGCTTGCGCGGTCAAAACTTTTCTTAATGAATGCTAGAAAACTGGCTATTTCTGTTATTGTAATTGGCGGTTTGTGGTCACTGTGGGGAATTAGCGGCATACCGGAGCAAGGGGATCAGGTAGGTGCATTTTTATTTTGTATTTTTGTAATTTGCTTATTCAAAGGTAGATCTCCGATGGTTTATCTGGGGGCCTTTTTTATCTGTACTTGGTTGGAAATTATTGGTACAGCAGCTGGAACGTGGAAATGGGCATCAATTGAACCTATTTTTAATTGGACCCAAGGAAATCCGCCCAGTGGCGTCGCTGCATGGTATTGCTTGGTTGATGCAGTAGCCATTGGCTTTTCACCAAAAATTCTAAACGGTTTGCAAAAAGTGAATAACTGGTATAAAACATCACTGAGTAAATAATTATTTGCGAAATAGATTCTAGAAAGTATGAGATAGCTTATAAAAGTTTCAATTTTTGTTAAACATAATCACTTGAAAGGAATGTTTGTGACTGTTGTTCGTTTACCAGATGGATCTGAGCGTATTTTTGATCACCCTGTGACTGTGCTAGACATTGCTACGGCGATTGGCCCAGGTCTTGCTCGCGCAGCAATTGCTGGAAAAATTAATGGAAAATTGACTGATGTATCCAGCCAAATTGAAGGAGATTGCGATCTTGCTATCATTACAGAGAAAGATACTGAAGGACTGGAAATTATCCGGCATTCCTGTGCGCATTTGTTGGCTCATGCGGTAAAAGAACTTTTTCCTGAGGCGCAAGTTACGATTGGACCAGTAATTGACGATGGATTTTATTATGATTTCTCTTATAAGCGACCATTTACTCCAGAAGATTTGACCGCGATTGAAAAACGCATGCTTGAAATTAGTAAACGAGACTTAAAGGTAGAACGAAAAATATTGGAGCGCACTGAAGCAATTAATTTTTTTAAACAGCAAGGCGAACACTATAAGGCGCAGATAATCGAATCGATACCAGGCGATCAAGATCTGTCTCTTTATTCTCAAGGTAATTTTACCGATCTTTGTCGAGGACCGCATGTTCCAACAACTTCAAGGATAAAAATTTTTAAACTCATGAAGGTGGCAGGAGCTTATTGGCGAGGCGATTCAAATAATGAAATGCTTCAGCGTATTTATGGAACCGCTTGGATAAATAAGGATGATCAGAAAAACTACTTGCATTGTTTAGAAGAAGCAGAAAAAAGAGATCATCGAAAACTTGGAAAACAACTCAATTTGTTTCACGCACAAGATGAAGCCCCTGGTATGGTATTCTGGCATCCCAAAGGGTGGGTATTGTGGCAACAAATAGAGCAGTATATGAGGAATATATTGAATCAAAATGGCTATCAGGAAATACGAACCCCGCAGATTTTGGACAAAGATTTGTGGGTGCGATCAGGGCATTGGGAGAATTTTCGCGAGAATATGTTTACTACCAATTCGGATGAGCGTGATTTTGCTATCAAACCGATGAATTGCCCCGGACACGTACAGATATTTAATCAGGGATTGCGAAGTTATCGTGAGCTTCCTATAAGATTGGCGGAATTTGGCTCATGTCATCGAAATGAGGCGTCGGGGGCGTTGCACGGTATTATGCGAGTACGTGCATTTACTCAGGATGATGCACATATTTTCTGCACAGAAGATCAAATACAAGATGAAGTTGTCAGGTTTATCGATTTGTTGAAAGTTGTCTATTCGGATTTTGGCTTTAAAGAGCTTCTGGTTAAACTTTCAACACGTCCACAAAAACGTGTCGGGTCAGAAGCGCAGTGGGATGAATCAGAAGCAGCACTTAAAGCAGCGCTGAATGAAGCTAAGCTTGAATGGGAACTGCAGCCAGGAGAAGGTGCATTTTATGGACCAAAAATTGAATTTTCATTAAAGGATTGTATTGGACGAGTGTGGCAATGCGGTACACTACAACTGGATTTTTCTATGCCGGAGCGTTTGGGTGCTGAATATGTAGCAGAAGATAATTCACGACAGGTGCCAGTTATGCTGCATAGAGCTATTCTTGGATCGCTGGAGAGATTTATTGGCATATTAATAGAAAACTATGCGGGGGCATTACCTCTGTGGTTATCGCCTGAACAGGTGGTTGTATTGAATATTTCTCGTACGCAGATTGATTATGCACAGGAAGTGACTGCTCAATTAAAGCAACATGGCATTAGAGCCAGCTTAGACTTGAGAAATGAGAAGATAACCTATAAAATTCGCGAGCATAGCTTGCAGAAGCTTCCTTATCAAATTATAGTCGGAGACGAAGAAGTGCGAACAAATATGATTGCTGTTCGTAATCGTGCAGGTGAGAATCTTGGTCAGTTAACATGCCAGGCTTTTTTGGAACGTCTTAAAGAAGAGATTTCTTTAAAATTATAATTAATTTCTTTAATAAACTAATCTTGGAGAATTTGCCATAGCTCAGGAAAAATCAGTGCGCATCAATGAAGAGATCGATGTGGCAGAGGTACGTTTAATTGGTGTGAATGGAGAGCAAATTGGTATTGTTACGCTTGCTGGTGCAATAGTTTTAGCGGATGAAGCTGGGGTAGATCTGGTTGAAATCGCACCGACAGCGCAGCCGCCTGTTTGCCGTTTGATGGATTATGGTAAGTTTCGCTATCAGGAAAGCAAGAAAAAACATGATGCGAAATTAAAACAAAAACAAGTTCAGATTAAAGAGATTAAATTTAGACCTAATACGGATGAAGGTGATTACAATATTAAATTAAGAAACTTAACTAATTTCCTCAATGAAGGGGATAAAGTTAAGGTAACATTGCGTTTCCGTGGACGTGAAATGGCACATCAAGAATTTGGTATGCGATTATTAGAACGTGTGAAAGGTGATTTAGAGTCTTTTGCGGTAGTGGAACAATTCCCCAAAATGGAAGGACGGCAGATGGTTATGGTATTGTCGCCTAAAAAGAAAGATGTTAAAGCCGATAAATCAAAAGCAGCAGAGGAAGATTCATCAGTAGCATCATAGTCGGACTTAGTTGCTCATAAATTTTTTTGTTGTAAATTATGTGAAAAATAAGTGATCACCAGGTTTTGGAAGTTTTTCAATGATGAAAACACCTGGCTTCATGTCAAATGAGGAGTAGTTATGCCCAAAATGAAAACTAAAAGTGGCGCCGCAAAGCGCTTTAAGTTTAGGGCGAGTGGGAGTATCAAACGCTCGCAAGCCTTCAAACGTCATATCTTGACTAAGAAAACCACTAAAAATAAGCGCCAATTACGCGGTATTGCTGCTGTCCATTCCACTAATACTGCATCCATCCGCGCTATGATGCCGTACGCATAAGGGAGAACGATCATGCCAAGAGTTAAACGTGGTGTAACCGCTCATGCGCGGCACAAGAAAATATTAGATTTGGCCAAAGGCTACCGCGGACGTAGGAAGAATGTTTATCGCATAGCCAAGCAAGCCGTTATGAAAGCCGGTCAATATGCGTACCGAGATCGTCGGCAACGTAAAAGACAGTTCCGCGCTTTATGGATTGCACGTATCAATGCGGCTGCTCGTGAATGCGGATTGTCGTACAGTGTATTTATGAACGGTCTCAAGAAAGCAAGTATTGAAGTCGATAGAAAAGTTCTGGCTGATTTGGCTGTATTTGATAAGAATGCTTTTGAAAAAATCGTGCAACAAGCAAAAGCCAGTCTAGCCACATAATTGGTTGTAAAAAAGAGATACTGGGAGGCCGGGTAAAACCTGAGCCTCCCTTTTTCTTGTGAAATTAATCGATATGGCACCGGTTCTTTAACCTGAGATACTGAATTTACATGAGAAATTTGGAAGAAATTATTAGCGAAGCAACAAGCCTGATGGATGGCATCGAAGATCCGATTGAATTGGAAAATGTGAAGGCGCGTTATCTCGGTAAGAGTGGTGTTCTTACTGAATTACTCAAAGGATTAGGAAAGCTTCCTGTCGAAGAGCGCCCTGCCATGGGAAGTCAAATAAATGAAGCAAAAAATCGATTGGAAGAAACACTTAAAGGCCGCCGGAATGCTATTCAAGCAAAGGAGCTGGAAGCTAAATTAACCGAGGAGGCTTTGGATGTTACTCTGCCTGGCAGAGGGATGGGAGTCAGTGGCTTACATCCAGTAACGCAAACTTTAATGCGAATTGAAGCACTATTTCATTCGATCGGTTTTAATGTGGTTTCGGGGCCTGAAATAGAGACTGATTTTTATAACTTTACTGCTTTAAATATTCCAGAGAACCATCCTGCCCGGGCAATGCATGATACATTCTATATTGATAATGGCAACTTGCTACGCACACATACATCGCCGGTCCAAATTCACTATATGCAGAATAACCAACCACCAATAAAAGTAATTGCACCTGGGCGGGTTTATCGATGCGATTCTGACGTGACTCACACGCCAATGTTTCATCAGGTTGAAGGCTTATGGATTGATGAAAATGCCAATTTTTCTGCATTAAAAGGCATTCTGTCTAATTTTATGGCTCATTTTTTTGAGCGTGATGACCTGCCTGTAAGATTCAGGCCATCCTTTTTCCCATTTACTGAGCCTTCTGCTGAGATGGATATCGGCTGTGTCATGTGCAATGGTAAAGGTTGTCGCATCTGTAGTCATACAGGTTGGCTGGAAGTGCTCGGATGTGGAATGGTTCACCCAAATGTATTAAGCCACGTAGCAATTGATAGTGAACAATACATTGGGTTCGCTTTCGGGATGGGGGTGGAGCGTTTGACAATGCTCAGATATGGTGTAAATGATTTGAGGTTGTTTTTTGAAAACGATTTGCGCTTTCTTAAACAATTTAATTGAAACTGATTATCTTACCTATTTTATTAAGAACAGCAGATTCTCATGAAATTCTCTGAAAACTGGCTACGCAGCTTCGTTAATCCTCCTCACTCGAGTGAGGAGCTTGCCCATGTACTAACGATGGCAGGAATTGAGGTTGAAAGCGTTGAACCGGTAGCAGCGGTCTTTGATAAAGTCGTTGTAGCTGAAGTTCTCTCAGTCGAGGAACATCCAACAGCAGACCGGCTAAAAGTGTGCAATGTCAAGATAGGAAAAACAGCGGAAGAGGTATTGCAAATTGTTTGCGGCGCACCCAATGTAAGCACTGGCGTGAAAGTACCCTGTGCATTAATTGGCGCAAATTTGCCGGGTTTTACGATCAAGAAAACGAAGCTGCGTGGCATCGACTCAGCTGGCATGTTGTGTTCGGCTAAAGAATTAGGTATCAATGAAGTGGCTGATGGTTTGTTATTACTTCCCGATGAAGCTCCGGTAGGCACAGATTTTCGTGGTTACTATGGACTTGATGATCGCATTTTTACATTAAAACTAACACCTAATCGCGCTGATTGTCTTGGCGTGCTCGGTGTGGCACGCGAAGTGGCGGCTATAACAGCAGTCGAACTGCTTTTACCAGAGATAAATTCTGTTTCTAGCCAAACTGAAGATACGCTAGCAGTGCAGGTAATTGCCTCTGATGCTTGTCCGCTGTATTGCGGCCGGATATTGCGTGGCATTAATCTCGATGTGTTAACGCCCTTATGGGTGACACAACGACTGGAACGTAGCGGAATCCGGTCTATTAATCCAGTAGTCGATATCACTAACTATGTATTACTGGAAACCGGACAGCCCATGCATGCTTTTAATCTGGCCAAGATTACCGGTGCTATTCAAGTTCGCTACGCGTTTTCTCATGAAAGCATAGAATTGTTAAACGGCAGTCAAGTCAATTTAAATCCAGAAATGCTGTTGATTGCAGATGAGCATAGACCGCTAGCGTTAGCCGGGATTATGGGTGGACTGGATAGTGGTGTGACGCAAGGTGCGACAGATATTTTTCTCGAGAGCGCATTCTTCAGTCCGAATGCGATCAGTGGTAAATCATTTCAACTTGGGTTCAGTTCTGATTCTGCTTATCGTTTTGAACGTGGTGTAGACTTTGCTGCGACCAGAGATGCATTGGAACGCGCTACTTACCTGATACAAACTGTCTGCGGTGGTCAAGCAGGCCCAGTGACTGAAGTAAAACATAAATTGCCGCAGCGATCTGTTGTTAATGTGCGTATTAATCGGATAAAACGAATATTGGGTATCGACGTCAACCAGCAGCAAGTAAATGATTATTTTAAGCGCTTGGGATTTGAATTTTCAGTGAAAGCAGATACTTTTAATGTAAAGCCGCCATCCTACCGTTTCGATTTGGCGATAGAAGAAGATTTTATAGAAGAGCTGGCGCGCATTTATGGTTATGACCATATACCTGTCCATTTCCCGCATGCAGATATGGCGATGCTACCAGCATCCGAAACAGAGCGTTTTCCGATGGAGATAAAGCAATTATTAGTAGCTCGCGATTATCAGGAAGTTATCAACTATGCTTTTGTGGATGCGGATTGGGAGCTTGATTTTGTCAATAGCAGTACGCCAGTTACATTAAAGAATCCGATTGCGAGTCAAATGAGTGTAATGCGGAGTACATTGATAGGCGGTTTGATATCCAATTTGCAATTTAATTTAAACCGGAAACAAACCAGAGTACGCCTATTTGAAATAGGCTGCTGTTTTGTCAGAGAGGGCGAAAGTGATTGTAAGCAAGTAGAAAGAATTGCAGGACTCAGTTATGGAGATGTCGTATCGGAGCAATGGGGGGTACCAGCGAGAAATGTTGATTTTTATGATGTTAAAGCAGATGTAGAAGTTTTATGCAGAGGACGGACTATTTATTTCAAGAAATTCCTCCATCCGGCATTGCATCCAGGTAAATCCGCGCAAATTTGTATTGAAGACAAATCAATCGGCTGGTTGGGTGAGTTGCATCCCCGTTGGCAGAAGAAATATGGGTTGCAAAAAAACACGATATTATTTGAAATAAGTTTAGAAAATCTAAAATCTAAATCTTTATCTGTTGCTAAGGAAATTCTTAAGTTTCCGCCGGTGCGGCGTGATATCGCAATAATTGTTGAAAGTGATATTAGCGTACATTCAGTTTTGGTCTGTTTGTTTGCGGAAAAATCGGCGATTGTATCGGATATTTCATTATTTGATATTTATCGTGGCAAAGGCATGGAAAATACCAAAAAAAGTCTTGCATTCCGTGTGTTGTTACAAGATACTGAGAAAACATTGACGGATGAAGAGGCTGATTTCGCTGTGACAAACTTAATTGAAGTTTTAAAAAATAAATTTGGCGCAACTTTACGTAATTGATATCTGCATCGATTGATTGTTGTTGGGATTTGATTAGTTAATTGGATTTATTCTTCGTAGATTTACTTATGGGATAAATTATTAATCTGTCTTATAAAAGCGCCATTGTTTAATGAATCTAAATATTGTTGAGTTAGAGCTATAAAATTAATAACGTGATGGAGTGAAGTATGGCATTAACAAAAGCTGAATTAGCGGATTTATTGTTTGAGAATGTGGGACTTAATAAACGTGAAGCAAAGGATATGGTTGAGTCTTTTTATGAAGAAGTGCGTACAGCTCTACAAAATGGAGAGGGAGTGAAACTGTCGGGCTTTGGTAATTTCCAACTACGCGCTAAACCGCAACGTCCGGGCAGAAACCCAAAAACAGGAGAAGAAATTCCGATTACGGCGCGTCGCGTAGTAACATTTCATGCCAGTCAGAAGTTAAAAGCTTTGGTTGAGAAGAATTATCATGGAAAACAAAAAAGTAAATAATCCCCCGCTTCCAATTCCGGCCAAACGGTATTTCACAATTGGAGAAGTGGGCATTCTTTGTGGTGTTAAGCCGCATGTATTACGTTACTGGGAGCAAGAGTTTACGCAGCTAAAGCCTGTCAAGCGTCGTGGTAATCGTCGTTATTATCAGCATCAAGAAGTGTTGTTGATACGACGTATCAGAGAATTACTTTACGATCAAGGTTTTACAATCAATGGGGCGCGTAATCGTTTGGATCATAGCGAAAATAAGCTGCCTCCAATAGAAGAAGTTATTGTTAGTCCGATATCCACAACAGCAGATTTAGGCCATGTTCGGCGTGAAATTAAAAATATTGTGTCGCAATTGCTTTCTTAAAGAAAATATTTTTCAGTAATAGTTTATAAAGTTTGGGTATTTTGTTTGTTATAATTTACTGTTCGGGGCGTAGCGCAGCCTGGTAGCGTACTTGCATGGGGTGCAAGTGGTCGGAGGTTCGAATCCTCTCGCCCCGACCATTTGATAGATACTCTTCTTGTTAAATATGATTGATACTGAGCTTAATGTGCAGGAATATCCGTTTGACCACCGGTGGCTAACATAAACTTATAAAAATGCGCATATTGCTTAGTAATGATGATGGATATTTTTCGCCTGGTCTCGCATGTCTTGCTGATGTACTTTCAGAAATTGCAGAAATCATAGTTGTCGCACCCGAAAGGGATCGCAGTGGGTCCAGTAATTCGTTAACATTGGATCGTCCGCTAAGTTTGCATAAATCCCATAATGGTTTTTACTATGTCAATGGAACACCAACAGACTGTGTTCATCTGGCAGTGACCGGTATGCTTGATGTAATGCCGGATATGATCATTTCTGGCGTGAATAGTGGTGCTAATATGGGTGATGACACGATTTACTCAGGCACTGTTGCTGCTGCTACAGAAGGTTTTCTACTCGGAATTCCTTCACTGGCTGTTTCTTTGGTTGGCGCATCGAATGAAAATTACTTAACGGCCGCACGTGTGGCTGCTGATATGGTGAAACGGTTCAGAGAAAATGATATTCAGAGTCCGGTTTTATTAAATATTAATGTGCCGGATATCGAATATCAGAAACTTGAAGGGATTGAAGTTACTCGTCTCGGGCGACGCCATAAAGCAGAGCCGGTGATCAAGTCGACAAGTCCCCGTGGAGAAATTCTATATTGGGTTGGTGCGGCAGGTGCCGCACAAGATGCAGGAAAGGGTACGGATTTTTATGCAATTCAGCATAATCGGGTTTCGGTAACCCCGCTACAGATTGATCTAACACGATATGATCAGTTGGATCTCATAACAAGTTGGCTTGATATCTAGGTAGGTACTTGTTATGTTTGAGTGATTTGAAATTTTATGGATACTAATTGGTGAATGTTCGTCATTCTGGAATTGGTATGACTTCTCAGCGCACACGTATGCGAATGATTGAACGCTTACGTGCACAAGGAATTTCTGATGAAGTGATTTTATCAGCTATAGGTACAATTCCTCGTCATATTTTTGTTGAAGAAGCTTTGGCAAGCCGGGCTTATGAAGATGTTTCTTTACCCATAAATTACGGACAAACGATATCCAGCCCATGGATTGTTGCGCGTATGAGTGAGCTATTACGTGCAAATTCTATTTTGGGTAAAGTACTGGAAATTGGGACGGGTTGTGGCTATCAGACCGCTGTGTTGGCGCAGATTGCGCAAAAAGTTTACTCGATAGAACGTATTGGGCCATTATTAACACGTACCCGAATTCGACTGCAGGAATTGCAGATCAGAAATGTTTATTTGAAGCATGCGGATGGTTTGTTAGGGCTTACGGAAGCAGGGCCGTTTGATGGTATTATCATGACAGCAGTGACAACCCACGTTCCTGCTTCATTACTGGAGCAAATGGTTGTAGGTGGCAGGATGGTTTTCCCCAAAGGAACTCAGAAACAGAATTTATGTATTATTGAACGGAATTCCCAAGGTTATACTGAAACTGTATTGGAAGAGGTGAATTTTGTACCCTTACTAGCAGGGGTTGTAAAAAAATAGCGGTGTAGGGAATATTAAAATGAAAAATGATGCAACGATCAGGCTGAGCGATATTGATATCTGTAAATATCTCGTCAAGATATTTATTGCTTTATCAAGGCGGCCACAATCATTACCTTTTAGTTTTTATTTGCCGCTTGCCCTCTTTTTACTTGTTGCGTGCAGTACAACACAGCCGCCAGTGCCAGTCGTCGATAGTGTAAAAAGCGGTTCATCGGGACCCGCAAAACCAATTGGATCAAGTAATTCAGATAATCAGTTTTATATCGTGCAAAAAGGGGATACTTTGTACGGCATTGCACTAAATCATGGTATTGATTTTAAGAAATTGGCAGAGTGGAATGATATTGCTGACCCCAAGACTATCCGGCCGGGGCAGAGGATTAATCTGTCAATGCCAGCGAGAGATTCGCAACCTGAGCTGTTTGCTTTGCCCCAGCAACCGATAGCAACGACGATTGACCCGGCCATACATCCGTCTGATCCAAAAAATGTAATTCCTCAAGAAAGTAATAATATTGTCAATGCAGGTAAAGTGAAAACAAGCCCTAAAGCGCTTAAATTGCCTTTCTCAGAGCAAAATGCGGCTCGATTACAATACCCAGCAAAAAGCCCGTTGCCAGCGGCACAATCTTCTCCCGTTCCATCAACGACAGCAGAGAAAAATACGAGAATTGAAATGGCACATCAACCTGAGCCATCAAAACAGGATAAGGCATCCGATCGTTCTAATGCCGAATGGATATGGCCGACAACGGGGAAATTGTTATCATCTTTTTCAAAAAATTCCAAAGGCGTAAAAATATCGGGACAGGCAGGGCAACCGGTTCTAGCATCCGCTGCAGGCGAAGTAGTTTATAGTGGCCATGGTTTACGCGGCTATGGAAATCTTATTATTATCAAGCATGACAATACATTCCTCAGCGCATATGCGCATAATAGTAAGCTTCTGGTCAAAGAAGGGGAAGCAGTAATAAAAGGCCAGAAAATTGCAGAAATGGGCAATACAGACACGGATACAATTCAGTTACATTTTGAGATACGAAAACATGGCAAGCCGGTAGATCCACTGGAATATTTGCCACACCAATCATAACCAACATCAGATAAGTATGTTTAGAAAAGCGGATAGTCCTTTGGGGCTGTCCGCTTTTTTATACCTGCGGATCTATTTTTTACTCGGCAGTTGCATCTTGCATATGCTTTAACGCTTCTGTCGTATGCTTAGTCGCTACATCTGCATGACCCTGCTTCGCATGCGCAATGGCTTCCTCCAGATGCTTGATTGACTCAGTCATGTGTTGGTGTGCTTCGGCATACTCCTTTTCAGCAGCTTTTGCATGCTTAAGACTCTCTTGCGCATGTTCCAGCAATACTTTGGTATGACCTGCATCACCATGCGTTTTAGCTGATTCTGCATGTTCTATAGCTTCGGCAGCATGCTGATTTGAATTGGATGCGATTGCCGGAGAACTGAGATAAAACGCTAATGCACTGATCGTCATAATACTTATGGTTTGCTTGAGTTTCATAATGTTACCTCCGTATTGATTGCGTTATGTTATGCGGCCACCGAGATGGATCACTCGTAATTTATTTATAGCATAAATTCTGAGTATTCTGGATTTAATCATTCACTGAGCCCTTTGTGTGGTGAAAAGCATATCAGGCTGGCTTAGATAATTTAAGGAAGCTCTGATTAAGTCCTTCGACAGGATGAACGGTAATATATTGATTCCGTTCGTGGTGAGATGTCGAACCATGAATGTAATCAACTTAATCAGAGCTCTTTTAATATGCCGACTAACTATGTTTAGTTGGGTACTGTTTTCTGTTTGATACAATTCCGGTTGATACCTACATTCTAAGAATTGAAATAATTGGATTTATTTCAATTACTTCAGAACCCTTCAGACAAAGCGCCACCAGAAATTCTTAGAAATCTTTAAGCGAGGGTAAGTGCCGAGCTGAGACTGAGCGTCCTTCCCAACAGACTCGTTCATAGCACAGAAATCAATTCAAAAATGGCAACTTGGCGATGCAATCATTGCTGGCCGCAATATCAGTTTTATCCTCCGAATCCTATTGCGACTTATGTATCACTTCAGAATTTGGCAAGAGCGTTCTAGATAAGCGATCAATGATGGAGAACTTCTTCTTTTCGACTAAAGAATCACAGGGATTACGTATATAATGCTGCATTTAGTTGACTAGAAAACCTACTGTATCGCAGGTCCTGAATTTTTATTCGATTTCCGTGAATGTTTTTACCCAATCATGCGCCCAATTTTAAAATCCAGTAAATTAACAAATGTTTGTTATGACATTCGCGGTCCGGTGATGGAACGCTCCAAGCAAATGGAAGAGGAAGGTCATCACATTATCAAGCTGAACATTGGTAATCCGGCGACGTTTGGTTTTGATGTGCCCGAGGAGATCCTGCAGGATGTGATTCGCAATTTGTCGGATGCTTCCGGGTATTGTGATTCCAAAGGGCTGTTTGCCGCGCGTAAAGCGATCATGCATTATACGCAGGAAAAGCAGATCAAGAATGTGCAACTGGATGATATTTTTATTGGTAATGGCGTATCCGAGCTGGTGGTGTTGACGATGCAGGCGCTACTGGATAATGGCGATGAAGTACTGATTCCGATGCCGGGTTATCCGTTGTGGACTGCTGCAGTTGTTCTCTCGGGCGGGAAGGCAAAACATTATCTGTGTGACGAAGCATCCGGCTGGTTACCCGATCTGGATGATATCCGCGCCAAAATTACACCTAGAACACGCGCAATCGTCATCATCAATCCGAATAATCCTACCGGTGCACTGTATCCGAAAGAGTTGTTGCTGGAGATTATTGAGATTGCTCGTCAGCATCAATTGATCATCTATGCCGATGAGATTTATGACAAGATTTTGTACGAGGATGCGACCCATACATCTATTGCTTCATTGGCTGACGATGTGTTGTTTGTTACGTTTAATGGCTTATCAAAAAATTACCGCGCAGCGGGCTTTCGCTCTGGCTGGGCTGTGGTTTCGGGTGAAAAGAATCATGCGCGCGACTACATTGCCGGGTTGAATATGCTGGCTTCTATGCGATTATGCGCCAATGTGCCCTCACAATTTGGTATTCAGACGGCATTGGGCGGTTATCAGAGTATTTATGATTTGACGCTACCAACTGGCCGGCTGATGCGTCAGCGCGATGTGGCGTGGAAATTATTGACGGATATTCCTGGCGTAAGCTGTTTTAAACCACAAGCGGCGTTGTATTTGTTTCCGCGTTTGGATCCTGAGATTTATCCCATTGAGGATGATCAGAAATTTGTACTGGATCTTTTATTGGAAGAAAAGGTTTTATTGGTTCAGGGTAGCGGTTTTAACTGGCGGCATCCGGATCATTTCCGCGTGGTCTTCTTGCCGAATGTGGATGACTTGACCGAAGCAATGGGCCGCATTGCACATTATCTTCAACGTTATCGAAAACGATACGGCACATAGACCGGAACGTTTTAACTGTTTATTTCTTGCCTTTTGGCTCATATAATCCGGTAACCGGTTATTCAATCAGTTTTTTAACTTTTAAATTTTATGAAACCCATCAATATTGGTTTGTTAGGAATTGGCACTGTGGGCGGGGGTACATACACCGTTCTCAAACGTAATCAGGAAGAAATAGCCCGTCGTGCGGGACGTGAAATCAAAGTCACCATGATCGCCGACCGGGATTTAGACCGGGCGCGCAGTTTTGCCGATCACGATGTGATTGTGACCGATAACGCACATGAGGTCACAACGCATCCCGACATTGATATTGTGGTTGAGCTGATCGGTGGTCAAACGATTGCCAAGGATTTGATACTCGAAGCGCTTGCTCACGGTAAACATGTTGTCACGGCGAATAAAGCCTTGCTGGCAAACCACGGCACCGAAATATTTGCAGCTGCGCGTGCAAAGGGGGTGATCATTGCTTTTGAAGCCGCAGTAGCTGGCGGCATTCCGATTATTAAAGCGTTACGCGAGGGATTGACCGCTAATCGCATAACCTGGGTTGCCGGGATTATCAACGGCACTTCGAATTTTATTTTGTCGGAAATGCGTGAGAAAGGATTGTCCTTTGAACAGGTTTTAGCGGAAGCGCAAAAGCTTGGTTATGCTGAGACGGATCCGACATATGATATCGAAGGCATCGATGCTGCCCACAAAATTACACTGATGTCGGCAATTGCCTTTGGTATACCGGTGCAATTCAGCAAAGTGTATACCGAAGGGATTACCAAACTGACCGGCGAAGACATCCGCTATGCCGAACAACTCGGTTACCGGATCAAACTGCTGGGAATTACCAAACGGGTGGAAAAAGGTATCGAATTACGTGTACATCCTGCGCTCATTCCGGTGCGGCGCTTGATCGCCAATGTTGAAGGTGTGATGAATGCCATCGTGGTCAAGGGCGATGCGGTAGGCGCGACACTCTACTATGGTGCCGGAGCGGGCGCAGAACCAACGGCCAGTTCGGTGATCGCGGATCTGGTCGATGTGACGCGCTTGCATACTGCGGATCCGAAATATCGAGTACCGCCGCTGTCATTCCAACCCGATTTGTTGTCCGATACACCGGTGATTCCGATGGAAGATGTGGAAACGTCTTATTATCTGAGAATGCAGGTGATTGATAAACCCGGTGTGATGGCGGAAATTACACGTACCGTGGCGGAGAATAATATTTCTATTAGTGCGCTGATTCAGAAGGAACCGAGCAGCGATTCGGATCGGGTTAGCATTATTATGCTGACGCACCTGACGGTGGAGAAAAATATCAACGCGGCCATTGCCCGTATTGAGTCCTTGCCGGTGGTGACAAGCAAGGTGATCCGTATTCGTATTGAAGAATTAAATAATTAGGAATCGAACCCTTGAAATGGATTCAGTGATGACATTGCTCCATTTTTCAGACACTGCTCCTGTTTTTTAACGCTGTTGTGTGATGCAATAGCCTTTACTGAACTCATAAAAATCAAGCATGCGTTATATTTCAACTCGTGGTGGAATGCCACCCAAATCTTTTTCTGAAATCCTGTTAAGTGGCTTGTCTCCTGACGGTGGATTGGCGATGCCGGAAGTGTATCCGCAAATTACCGCAGCAGAATTGAATGCGTGGCGTGGCTTGAGTTATCCAGCGCTTGCGTTCGAAATCCTGTCGCGCTTTGTCGATGATATTCCGTCGAACGATTTGCGCAATCTGATTCATCAAACCTATACTGCCGAAGTGTTTGGCAGTGCGGATGTCACGCCGCTTAAAACGCTGGAGCCGGGTTTGCATATTCTGGGATTGTCCAATGGGCCGACGTTGGCGTTCAAGGACATCGCGATGCAGTTGCTTGGCAATTTGTTTCAATACCAACTGGCCAAAACCGGTGACGAGCTGAACATTCTCGGTGCGACCTCGGGTGATACCGGTTCCAGCGCCGAATACGCCATGCGGGGTAAACACGGTATTCGTGTTTTCATGCTGTCACCTTTAGGAAAGATGAGTCGCTTCCAGACGGCGCAGATGTTTTCGCTGCAAGACAAGAACATTTTTAATATCGCTGTTCGTGGCGTGTTCGATGATTGTCAGGATATCGTGAAAGCAGTCAGTAATGATCACACCTTCAAGCAAGCACACCGGATCGGCACGGTCAATTCGATCAACTGGGCGCGCATCGTGGCGCAAGTGGTGTATTACTTTAAAGGCTATTTTGCCGCGACACAAAGCAATGACGAACAAGTTTCTTTTGCCGTGCCGTCCGGTAATTTCGGCAACATTTGTGCCGGGCATGTGGCGCGAATGATGGGTCTGCCGATTAAACATTTAATTCTGGCGACCAATGAAAATGACGTGCTCGACGAGTTCTTCAGAACCGGCGTTTACCGGCCTCGTGCCACCACGGAAACTCAGCACACCAGCAGCCCATCGATGGATATTTCTAAAGCATCGAACTTTGAGCGCTTTATTTTCGACCTGACCGGCAGAAACGCCAATCAGGTTGCTGAATTGTGGTCAGCAGTGGACAAAGGCAATGCCTTTGATTTATCCACCACACCACTATTTGCAAAAATCAAGGATTACGGCTTTGTGTCCGGCAGCAGCAGCCATGCAGCACGGATTGCCACGATTCGCGACATCTATCAGCGCTATCACGTGCTGGTCGATACGCATACCGCAGATGGCCTGAAAGTTGGACAAGCGCATCGGGAAGCGGGTGTGCCGCTGATTTGTTTGGAAACCGCACTGCCTGCGAAATTCGCCGAAAGTATCCAGGAAGCCATTGGCCACGAACCGGAACGTCCGGCCGGTTTTGAGGATCTGGAGAGTTTGCCGCAGCGGTTTGTGGTTAAGGATGCGGATGTGCAGGTTGTGAAGGATTATATTGACGAGCAATGTAAAGGGAGCTTGTAGGGCGCAATTCATATTGCGCCGTTGCTGGTTTCTGGCACTTATCTATTTTTTCATAGAAACGGCGTATTGTGACATTAGTCAAGATAGGAGCGAATAATGAAGTTTTTTTTAGTTGTTTTTTTATTAACCACATCATTTTTAGCATTAGCTAATGAATCTATAATTACAGATGCACAAGAAGCTATTAAATCTCAACTGAAGGACCCTTATTCTGCTGTATTCGATGATATTTATTTGGGAAAAGCAGAAAATGGTGCTCCTGTAGTATGTGGAACAATTAATGCTAAAAACAGCTATGGAGGGTATACCGGCAGGAAAAATTTTTATTACCTTGATGCCGCCCCAAGACCGATATTAAGCATCGAGGGAGAATCTTCTATCTTTTCTGTTATATATGAATCATTTTGCTTAAGAAATTGATACATTTAAGGTAGTAAAGTAGGGCGCAATTCGTATTGCGCCGAACGATGGATGGTGGGACGCGCTTTGCTTATTGGTACCCTACTTGTTGTGGATATTTGTTCATGATTGTTTATCATTTCACCCCTTCCGAATTCGCCCTAAAAGCATTGCGCGACCGTCGTTTGAAAATTTCGCGCATCAACGAACTGAATGATCCGTTTGAATTTTGTGCTGTTGATTTTTCCGATAGCGATACCCGATCCAAGCTGGAGACATTCAGAAATCAAATGAATGCGCGCTATGGCGTCATTTGTTTTTCAGAACACTATCGAGATCCCGTGCTGTGGAGTCACTATGCCGATGGTCATCGCGGTGTTGCCTTAGTGTTTGAAATTCCCAATGACGATGCCATTCACATTGATTATCAGCCAGAGCGCTTTAAATTGGATGTCGATGTCGCCATTAAGCGCGGTGGTTTTGCTGAATCCGATTTAGGTCAATTAATCTCGACAAAATTTTCAAGTTGGCATTACGAAAATGAAATACGAATGATGTGCGGTTTGAACGATCACTTTTGTCAAATCGACTCAAAAGGAAAAAAGGTTTACTTTGAATCATTAAGCCTGGAATCTTTTGGTGTGGATGCGTTGAAGCTAATTGGATTGATCCGCGGCACCCGGTGTGATTTGACTCCTATGGATATTGCGAGCGAATTACTGGCAGCGGATACGCTTTCAGTTCAGGATACCCAATTGGATTTGTCGTCCTTTCAAATCATTTCCAGTAAAACTTATCCGGTCAATGGCGTGCGATCGTTTTCTGCTTGTTGCTTTAGGGTTTGATTACGATGGGATTTAATAATTCTATATAACGCAGCCCGCGTAGGGCGCATTATCAATGCGCCGAACTTATTTATAAAACGATCTCATGCACCCACCCGGTGCATTGCACTTATGCTTAATGCACCCAGTATATTCCAATGCAGAAATGAATCTGAAGGAAAGGTTTTGAATCCGAATAACTGAACTGTTTTACTGATTCGATTTGGTTGATAGGGGTTTGCCTTGCTAATTATATTTCTTAAGCCTGTTTCCTGATTAATGCAGAGATATCTTTAAACAGCTTTTTCATTGCGTTGTTCAATACCAAGGCAGCATCATTGTCACTCATTTTTGCTGCTTGCGCATCCAATTGTTCGAAGGTCATGCAGGCTTTGAGATACTGACTAGCATCGGGTATTGATTTGAATTTTTCATACAGTGTTTTCATGTCCTTGTAGCGGTATTTCTTGCGCTCCATTTCCGCTACCGCGAGCTGACTTCGGCGCTCTAAAAGAAGAGAATAAAATTCAATCGCAGAATTTGGGTAGTAGAAAGCAATTCTTGATTTTGTCATTTTAGTATAGAATTGGCGATTACAAAATTCTGGGCTGAATCGGAAATGAAATTTAATAAAGAATTTTAAAATATAAATATGGCTATTAATTGGTTCAAATATTCCTCTCCTGCTAGTTTTTATTCACTGGCGGGAAAAATGATTCCGATATTTGTTTTTGTTGCGCTCATATTATTGGCAGCAGGGCTTTATGTTGGTTTCTTTGTAGCACCCACTGATTTCCAGCAAGGCGAAGCTTATCGGATTATTTTTATTCATGTGCCTGCAGCATGGATGTCGATGTTTCTCTATGTTGTAATGGCATTCTGGGCAGGTATTGGCCTGGCTTTTAATACACGGCTTTCTTCCATGCTTGCTACAGCGATTGCACCCACAGGCGCTATGTTTACCTTTATTGCATTATGGACAGGCGCACTATGGGGAAAACCAATGTGGGGAACATGGTGGGTATGGGATGCGCGATTAACGTCTGAGTTGATTCTGTTTTTTCTTTACATCGGTTTTATGTCTCTACAAGCAGCCATTGATGACCCTCGCCGTGCAGATAAAGCTGGTGCAATCATCGCTTTGGTAGGCGTGGTCAATATCCCAATAATCTATTTTTCAGTGCAATGGTGGAATACCTTGCATCAAGGTGCATCGGTCAGTGTTAATCAAGCACCTGCAATGGCGAGCACAATGCTGACGGGGATGCTTATTATGGTATTTGCAAGCTGGATGTATTCCATTGCAGTCATACTAAAACGTACACGTATCATTATTCTTGAGCGTGAAAGTCATACAGCATGGGTGGCAGAGTTACAAAAGAAAGGGGCTATGTGATGAACTGGTCAAATTGGTCAGAGTTTTTTGCGATGGGCGGATACGGGCTCTATGTTTGGGGTTCATACGCTGTGACTTTCATTTGTGTATTCGGTGAAATTTTTCTAATTTCAAACCGTCGCCGAACTTTAGAGAGACAGTACGGTCTCATTAACGGCCTAAATAAAAAAGAGATAAATAATGAAACCACGTCATAAGAAACTTTCAATTATTATTGCAGGGGTTGCTGCATTAGGTGTCGCTTCTGTTTTAGTACTGAACGCCTTCCAAAGTAATCTGGTTTTTTTCTTTAGTCCATCGCAAGTTGCTGCAAAAGAAGCGCCTATTGGAAAAAGCTTTCGTATTGGTGGGTTAGTAGAAGCAGGTAGTGTTAAGCGTGAAGACAGTAGTACAACGGTACGCTTCGCGGTGACCGACACAGCTAAGACGATCCCAGTAGTATACACAGGTATCCTTCCAGATTTATTTAGAGAAGGTAAAGGCGTTGTCGCGCAGGGAAAAATATCTGCCGATGGTATTTTTATGGCAGATGAAGTGCTTGCTAAGCACGATGAAAATTATATGCCGCCTGAAGCTGCAGAAGCTTTAGAGCAGGCTGGTAAAGCACAGAAAGCCTCCTTGGCACGATAAAGGTTTCTTCAGGAATTTCTTGCTTATCCCTGAACATATCATAATTTAATCCTGAATAATCATTAACTTATAAGATATAATCATGATCCCAGAAATTGGTAATTTCTCTTTAATACTTGCGCTGCTATTGGCTTTAATCCAAGGAACACTACCTATTATTGGTGCAGCACGTAATATCCCATCATGGATAGCACTAGCGAGACCGGTGGTGCAAGGACAATTTGTATTTGTTTTAATAGCATTTTTATGCTTAGGGTATTCGTTTGTTAGTAGCGATTTTTCAGTAATGAATGTGGCAAAGAACTCAAATTCTGAACTGCCCTTTCAGTTCCGGGTGGCTGCTACCTGGGGTTCCCATGAAGGATCCTTATTGTTATGGGTATTGATGCTTGCCGGCTGGTCTGTTGCGGTTAGCGTCTTTAGCAAGCAACTGCCGGATGACATTGTAGCGCGAGTTCTTGGTGTGCTGGGATTAGTGAGTGTAGGCTTCTTGTTATTTATGTTGTTTACTTCAAACCCATTTGATCGGCTATTACCAGCAGCATTAGAGGGTAGTGATTTAAATCCATTGTTGCAAGACGCTGGTATGGTGATACATCCACCCATGCTCTATATGGGATATGTGGGTTTTTCAGTTGCTTTTGCTTTTGCCATCGCAGCCTTGCTAAGTGGAAGACTGGATGCGACTTGGGCACGGTGGTCTCGACCCTGGACACTTGTTGCCTGGGTATTTTTAACGATAGGAATTATGCTGGGTAGTTGGTGGGCTTATTATGAGCTGGGTTGGGGTGGTTGGTGGTTCTGGGATCCTGTAGAGAATGCATCATTTATGCCTTGGCTGGTTGGTACGGCACTGGTTCATTCATTAGCAGTTACCGAAAAACGTGGCAGCTTCAAAAGCTGGACAGTTCTGCTGGCGATAAGTACATTTGCATTAAGCTTGTTAGGAACATTCCTGGTGCGCTCGGGTGTACTGACTTCAGTGCATGCTTTTGCGACAGATCCTGCGCGTGGCGTATTTATCCTTGCATTCTTGGTCATTGTCATTAGTTGCTCGTTGTTATTGTTCGCGTGGCGAGCGCCTAAAGTTGGTTTGGGTGGCAAGTTTGATATGTTGTCACGTGAATCATTGTTATTGGCTAATAACCTATTATTATTGGTAGCAGCAAGCAGTGTTTTACTCGGAACACTGTACCCTTTAATTATTGACGCACTTGGACTTGGCAAACTATCGGTTGGCCCGCCATTTTTTGAAGCTGTATTCGTACCAGTTATGACACCAGCTATTTTTCTTATTGGCGTTGGTCCTATTTCGCGTTGGAAACAAATGAGTCTGCCTACATTAGCAATTCGATTACGTTGGGCTTTTGCTGTCAGTGTAATTTCTGCCTTGATCGCACCATATTTTATGGGTGAATGGAAACCGCTGGTTAGCTTCGGCTTATTGTTGGCTTTCTGGATCATAGTATGTGCTTTTGTTAATATAAAGCATCGAATAAATAATAGTGGGCAAGGTAGTTTATTTTCCCGGCTAGTCAAACAATCCAGAAGTTATTATGGAATGCACTGTGCTCATTTAGGCGTAGCCGTCTTTATTATTGGTGTAACCCTGGTGAATAGTTATGAAACCGAAAAAGATGTGCGGATGGACATTGGAAGCAAAGTAACGGTTGGCGGGTATACATTCCAGTTTAACGGAGTAAGTGATGTCGTAGGCCCTAACTACAAAGCGGTGCGTGGCGACATTGCTGTCATTCAAGATGATAAAGTTATTCGTGAATTACATCCTGAAAAGCGTACATATAACGCGTCAGGTATGGCAATGACTGAAGCGGCCATTGATACGGGTATATTCCGGGATCTTTATGTTGCGCTAGGTGAGCCTTTGGCCAATAATGCCTGGGTGGTTCGTGCTTATCACAAACCCTTTGTGGATTGGATTTGGTTTGGATGTCTCTTGATGGCAATAGGTGGCATTCTATCTGTAACTGATCGCCGTTATCGTTTGAAGATAAACAAAACCAGTTCTGTTAGTGTAAAGAATACAGTGGTAGAAAGTTTACAAGAAGAAATTCCAGTAACAGCTGCTCCTACAGTAAGTAATGCTGTATTGGCAACGGAGACTAGAAAAGCATGATGCGATATTTAATCCCATTAGTTGCTTTTATAGTGCTTGCAGCATTTTTGCTGGTTGGTTTGACATTAAACCCACGGCAAGTTCCATCCCCGCTTATTGATAAACCAGCACCAATATTTCAGCTTAATCATTTGCATGAACCCGATAAACAGATGGCATCTAAAGACAATCTTGGTAAAGTCTGGTTGCTGAATGTATGGGCATCATGGTGCGTGGCTTGTCGTGATGAGCACCCCTTGCTGGTTCAATTGGCTAATTCTGGGATTGTTCCGATATATGGTTTAAATTACAAAGACGAGCGTACTACGGCGTTGCAATGGCTGAAACGCTATGGCGACCCATATACGATTAGTATCGTTGACCCTGATGGAAGAGTTGGGATTGATTATGGTGTTTATGGTGTTCCTGAAACTTATGTGATTGATAAAAAAGGTATTATAAGACATAAACAAATTGGCCCAGTAACAGTGGATTCATTACAAAAAACGATCATTCCTCTCATAATTGAGTTACAGAAGCAAGCCTAGGTAATTGATTTCATATGTTTAAAAATAATAATTTGTATTGCTTTGTCGCATCGCGGCAATTTAATGGAAAAAAATGGTTGATTTTTATTTTATTTTTATTCCTTATTACCCCATCAGTTGGTTGGTCAAAAGAAGCTGTTCCAGTAGCAGAGGATCCAGTGATCGAGAAGAGGATGCTGGCGTTAACAATGGATTTACGCTGCCTGGTTTGTCAGAATGAGTCTATTGCTGACTCTCGTGCTGATTTTTCTAATGATATAAGACGCGAAATCCGTGAACAAATTAAGGCAAATAAAACTGACCAAGAGATTGTTCAGTTTTTAGTTGACCGGTATGGGGATTTTGTTCTTTATAACCCGCCAATGAAACCCACGACAATGCTTTTATGGTTTGGCCCGGTGATTTTATTCGTAATTGGATTGGGATCACTGATAGTTTATCTAAGACGCCGTCGTGTACAAATCGAGGATGTATCGCTCTCTCAAGTGCAACTTGAGAGAGCTGAAGCTTTACTGAATAAAAATAAAAAAGGTAAGAACGTATGACGTCATTTTGGGTTATTTCTGGTATTTTTATCGTAACAGCTTTGCTATTCATTATTCCAACGCTATTAAGGAATAGAGATGCTCAGCTTGAAAATATAGAACATGATGCTGTAAATATAACGGTTTATCGTGATCAAATCGCTGAGCTTGATAATGACTTGGAAAATGATATCCTGACCCAGGAACAATATAACAAAAGCAAACAAGAGCTACAGCAACGTATGTTGCAAGATGTTTCTGAGAGAGAAGAAATGGTTATCAAGAAAAATAAAAAAATTCATAATATTGCGATATCAACCTTTATAGCATTGACTTTACCACTTGCTGCAGTTTTTCTGTATATGGTTATTGGTGATACGCGAGGATTGTTGCCGCAAGCACAGCTTGCCAATGCAACCCAAATGAATCGTGGAAGTGGTAGCGACTCACCCGCAGGGCATGACAATTTTTCTTCAGTTCTAGAAAGTCTTATCGCACGATTAGAAAAAAAACCTGAAGACATAGAAGGATGGGTAATGCTGGGCAGAACCTATGCAATTATGGAGCGCTATGCTGAAGCCAGTAATACTTATGCAAAACTGGTAGAACTGGTTCCAGATAATCCGCAAATACTCAGCGACTATGCTGATGTACTGGCAATGAAGAATCAAGGAAATCTGAAGGGTAAGCCTACTGAATTGATTTATGAAGCATTGCGCATTGATCCAATGTATCCAAAAGCCCTGGCATTAGCAGGGACTGTTGAGTTTGAGCAAGAAAAATTCGAACAAGCAGCAGCGCATTGGGAGAAATTATTGGAAGTGATTCCTGCTGACTCCCAATTGGCTAAATCAGTTAAAACCAGCATTGCAGAAGCTAAATTATTGGCATCTGGTGGTAAAGGAATAGCAACGGAACCGGAACAGCAAGCTAAAGCAACAACTTCACAGCATGCAACCGATGCTCAGTCGGAGAATGTCACTTTAGATTCAACTGCTGCAACTGAGCCAGTATTGCTTTCAGTTTCTGGTCAGGTAACCATTAGTCAAGAATTGGCATCAAAAGCCTCACCGAATGACACTTTGTTTATCTATGCACGGGCCAAAGCAGGACCTAAAATGCCCTTAGCGATATTACGCTTGAAGGCAAGGGATCTTCCAGCCACATTTACATTGACTGATGATATGGCCATGACACCCACCATGAAAATGTCTAGCTTTCCTGAAGTGGTTATTGAAGCAAGAATTTCTAAATCAGGCCAAGCTGTTCCTGCAAGCGGAGATCTTCAAGGGTTTAGCGACCCCGTCAAAATCGGCAATAATACAATTGCAGTAGTGATCAATAAACAAATTCCATAATTAGTCATGCTAACACTTGGTCATTTGGTAAGTGATTTTGTATTGCCTTCGACTGGCGATAAGGAATTTTCACTGATCGCCAACGTTGGAAAGAATCTGGTTATTTATTTTTATCCAAAAGATGACACACCAGGCTGTACAACGGAAGGTCAGGATTTCCGTGAACATTGGCAGGCTTTCACTGAGAGAAACTGTGTAATTGTGGGTATTTCTCGTGACAGTGTTAGATCGCACGAAAATTTTAAGGAAAAAATGCAATTTCCTTTTGAGCTGTTAAGTGATGGGGATGAGAAAGTTTGTAAGCTATTTGATGTTATTAAAATGAAAAATATGTATGGCAAGCAAGTTCTTGGTATTGAACGTAGTACCTTTGTTATAGATACCCAAGGTATATTGAGAAAAGAATGGCGCGGTGTCAAAGTGCCAGGCCACGTACAAGAAGTTTTGGATTTTGTTATTACATTATAATAGCGTACATAAATTGTAGTTATCAACAGATTTTAGGTTTTGACAGGATACCCTGGCCCTAGTAGTCAGTCAGTTTGGAAAACGAGGATGCAAACGTGTCAGTTTGCGACGAGCATCCTGAGAAGTGAAGCGCCAATTGACGGGAGCAGCTTTGGCATTGCGGGCATTGACATTTGCTTCTACTTCGCGGCGCAGATGATCTTTGTCTGGAATGCGTTGTGTCAGGCATATGTTGGACAACACAGCCAGCTCGATTTCGGCAATGTTTAACCAACTGCCGTGCTTGGGGGTGTAATGGAATTCCAGTCTTCGCGCCAAATCGTGCGTTTGTTCGGCTAGAAAGGCCTCGTAGAGGGATCCGATTTTGTGGGTGTTAAGGTTTCCAAAACCACTCGAATAACGCCGGCCTGCGGATAAATATCGGCAATGTGCTCATGCACTGGGCAAACTCTATCTTGATGCGTC
>NZ_JAKFWH010000010.1 GCF_021731985.1 Nitrosomonas sp. | reverse complement strand
AAGCCTACTTGGAATTGGATACGGTTCATGGCCATGGCAGTTCCTCTTTGTTGGCGGGTTCGCTTGGGTCAGTATGCACCTTATAATAGAAAAAATCGGGTTTGGCTGAACAATCTTTCTAATCAGGTAGGATTTTGCGTAAATCCGCCGCCAAAGAGGTTTTAAGCCGATTTTAAATTTCCTGGTTTTAGTCCAAATCCAGGTCTGGATTTTTTGGATGGCTGTACTATCCCACCCCAGGCAGAAGATCCAATACAACTTTACTGTTTGAGAAACTCAAGGAATGAGAAAACCTGATAATGAGCGGAACCCAAGCATTCATTTTATTGGTAACTATTGCGGCCCTGCTTACCATTAGTATCATGTGGAAAGATTGGCTTACCGCCAAAGAACACGAGCACTGGCAGGATGCAGCGCTAAAACTCTCTCAACAAGAAACGGAACGCATTAGAATGATTACTGATGCAGTCTCGCAACAAAACTCTTCTCAATAGAATGGCAAGGGTAATTGCCAGAATAATGCGTTGTTATGTACGCAAATTCAATACAATCTGATGACCAAACAGTAAACTAGATATCAAAGACCCGAAAAAGAATTAGAGACCACTGAGTTTTGTCTTCAAAATAGGTATGCAAGTTGTAAAACTGAGGGTATTCATTCAATGAATGATAACGCTAACAGGGTTTAAATATACTCAAGCAACAATAGCGACCAATTGCAAAGTTTTCGTCTGAGATTGTAATTCAGTACAGACCAAAGATCGAATAATGGTTATTCTTCAGAGGAATAGGGATTCTTAGTTATAGACCTCGTATATTGACACTGCCAGCAAAAAGCACTGCAATAGTGGTGTTGAGCAGGAGAACCGCAAGACATCGGCTGGACAATAGGTCTATGAATCTGTGTGTCAGATAGGTGCTGCGGTTCATTTCTCGTTCAAACAAACCGAACGGTAACTTGGGCCGACTGCCTGGCAGACAGAGCCTGCATACGAGGAGGGTACGAATGATGAACGAAATAACCTGCGTGGTTGGTATTGATGTTGCCAAACGCAAATTCGACATAGCATTACTCATTAACAACAAAATAAAAACCAGGGTGTTTGACAACACACCAGCAGGCCACAAGGCTTTTGAGGACTGGCTTACAGAACGGAGCGCGATACCCGGGCAGACACATCTCTGCATGGAGGCTACAGGACCTTACAGCGAAGTACTGGCAACCAAGCTTGTTACCGACGGATGGCAAGTCAGTGTGGTAAACCCAGCCCGCATCAAAGGCTTTGCGCAAAGTGAACTCGCACGTAACAAAACAGATCGAGCCGATGCGACATTACTGGCACGTTTTTGTATGGCTATGCGACCCAATTTATGGATTCCGCCACCCATTGAATGGCGTGAATTGCGCGGCTGGGTAGATCGCCTGCAAGCGCTCAAGGAGATGCATCAGCAGGAAAGTAACCGCATGGAAGCACATCGGGCGAGCGAACAAATGCAGTTAGTGCAGGATGTTCAAATTCATTTGGACTGGCTCAACAAACAGATTAAGGGGCTCGAGCGCAATATCAACGACCATATTGACCGGCACCCTGATCTGAAGCGAGATGCTGAGTTGCTCGGCAGCATTCCTGGCATCGGTGATACTACCGTTGCAAAGGTGTTGGCTTATGCGGGGGATATACGACGCTTTACTAACGCCAAGGCATTGGCGGCATTCATTGGCGTAACACCCCGGCAACGCTTATCGGGCAGCTCCGTCAAAGGCAGAACAATGATGAGCCGCACCGGACACAGCGATTTACGCCGTGCGCTGTATATGCCTGGCATGGTAGCCAGACGGCACAATCCAGTGCTAAAAATATTTGGTGACAGATTGAGTGATGCCGGATTGGCTCCAAAGGCCGTAATAGGAGCTGTCATGCGTAAACTGGCACAGTTGATTTATGGAGTCATTAAATCAGAGCGGCCATTTGATGCAAACTTTAATCATTCAGCGCTTGCAATTCAAGACGGTATCTGACACCATTTTTCCTTTTGGTGGCAAAAGCAAACCAGGGCATTAATAATCAAGATTAATTAATGATAATCTCTCAAAATATGAGACAAAAAGACCACCCAAAGCGGTGGTCTTTTTGTTTTTGAATCAAGTATATCTTACGACGATATGGGTTATTCTTCGCAAGAATAAGAATTCTTCGTTATCTGACACCGTTTTAGAACGCTACCGCACAGAACATTACAATTAAACTCGTTATTATTTACATCCAACTAACAACTAAGAAGGAGTTTATTAAGAAGCATAGAGATATTTTAACCACATTAATTTTGTCTTTTTCCTATCTATGGAGAAATCATGAATAAGAAGCCATTCGTACTAATTCTTGCCGTAAGCTTAGTTTATTCTGGTTTAATCAACCAAGCCGTGCATGCAGAAACCAAAACCTGGAAAAACAGCGATGGTTTTTGGAGTAATGACAGCAACTGGTTTCCTTTCGGTATACCTGGCCTGGCTGACGATGTGATTGTCAATCCATACGGTGGTGTGGATACGATATTAAGATTCGATAGTTCTACCGGTGCTCAATTTGCAAATTCGCTGATCGTTAACTCAGATACGGCCAACACCGTCAGTTTCGAGCAGATAGGCGGCAGTCTAGTTATCCATAATATGGAGAAGATCGGTTTTGGTTTTAAGGGTAACGGAAGTTATACGCTTAGTGGCGGCACCAACACGGCTGGATCTCTGATTCTAGGTTCGGGCTGGGAATCCAATGGTAGCTTCAATCAGAACGGCGGAATGAATAGAGTTAATGGACTCGTTATTGGAGAGGGACCGGGAAGTACTGGCAAATATGTACTGAATTCTGGAAGCTTGGAGGCTGGTAGTGAGGGCATCGGCTCTCCAGGCGATCATTATATGATGAGTGGCGGCTATGGCATTTTCACGCAGAACGGCGGCACACATACCGTAAGTGGGAAACTTACAATAAATGGTACCTATAATTTAAGTGAGGGCGACTTGTTGACGGATAGTGAAATTATGGGCACTGGTGAAGTTGGCAACAGTAATTTTTCCCAAAGCGGTGGAACGCACACGGTAACTGCAGATCTTGTCGTTGGTTCTAATCACTATCTTGGCGGCTCCAGTAGTTATACCTTAAGCGCCGGTAGCTTGTCAGCAGGCTCCGAGTTTATTGGAAGCGGTTACAGGGGTGCCGGATTTTTCTCCCAAAGTGGTGGCACAAATAGCGTAAGTGGCATTCTCGCTATTTCCACCTCTACTCCCATAAGTAGCGGAAAATATAATCTGAGCGGCGGCAGCCTTTCTTCTGATAGTGAGGAAATTGGTTATGAGGGCATCTTCAACCAAACCGGCGGTACCCACACAGTATCCAACTCCATAATAAACAATGGCGCCTACAATGTCTCGGGAGGCATCCTGGAAATCCATGGAGGAATAGATAACAACGACACGATAGCACTGACCGGCGGTACGACGACGGTAAACGGTAGTGTCACCAATGCCGTAAGCGGCAAAATCGAAGTCGCGAATAGCCCGGTTATATTCACCGGTGATGTTGTCAATAATGGCCAATTCAAAAGCACACACACTAGCGTTACCTTTACTGGTACCTACACGGAAAATGGCGCGTACATCAGTGACCCGTCGATCAATAACTTTACTAACCTTATCATCGGAAACAGTGGTCACCTCGTCGGTGGCACGGGAGATGAGTGGCACATCACGAGCAGCTTTGAAAACCATAGTCAGCAAAACACACTGTGGGATACCCTTAAAGCTGACTTGTTCTTCGATGGAAGCGGCATGAAATATCTGTATATGGCAGGTGTCGATTATGGCCTGTCGCCCCTTGGTTTCATCAATAACTTTGCCTTTGAATCACTAAGTCTTGCATCAGGCGCCGAACTTAATATTTTAGATGGCAATGCAGCATCAGGCGCAGCACTGTATGTGCAACTGATCTATCTGGGTGGCGGCCTTAACCAGCTGAATGACATTTATAGCGATTACAATATTTACTATAACCCGACTCTGGCAGGCAATGCATATTTGAAAGGCAACACTTATGCACTGGATGGCGACGGTGTGCTTGCGCCTGCCATCCCAGAGCCCCAATTCTATATGATGTTGCTAGCCGGGTTAGGGCTATTGTGCTTTGCAAGGCGGCGAAGATAACAAACCATGCAATGCTAAAACTGTAAGGATTGTTCCCTAGTAGTCAGTCAGTTTGAAAAACGAGGATACAAACGTGCCAGTTTGCGACGAGCATCCTGAGAAGTGCAAACAAGGTGCCAGATCCCGAATAAAGAATTCTCACTCATCAAAATGACTACACCTCGAACCCGTCATTCCTCAATCAGTTGCACTCTTACTCCCTCGCCTCTTGGCATGATATTTCTCAACCCACTTAAGCAGCAGTCGCGGTGCATGCGCGCGTTTCCATTCCCCCGCTGCATATTTATTGGCCTCTGACCAGGTGGGATAGGTATGGATGGTGCCTAGAATTTTGTTCAAACCTAAGCCATGCTTCATGGCGAGTACAAATTCGGCGAGTAAATCACTGGCGTGTGCGCCAACTATGCTGACGCCCAGAATACGATCCTTGCCTGGTACCGTCAGTACTTTGACAAAACCCTGCGCCGCTTCGTCGGTAATCGCGCGATCCAGGTCACTCAGATTGAAACGCGTTACTTCGAAGGCGATATTGCGTGCTTTGGCTTCATTTTCCGACAATCCTACCCGTGCGACTTCCGGGTCGGTGAATGTCGTCCACGGAATCACTGAATAATCGACCTTGAAGCGTTTGAAATCACTAAATAGTGCATTGACTGAGGCATACCACGCTTGATGCGCGGCCGTGTGGGTGAATTGGTACGGTCCGGCGACATCGCCGCAGGCATAGATGTTGGGATAAATGGTTTGTAACCAGGCATTGGTTTCGATGGTGCGTAGTGGTGAAACTGGGATACCCAGCTCTTCCAGTCCAAAACCTTCCGTGCGAGGTATCCGGCCGGTAGCGCATAACAGGGCATCAAACGGCAATTTGATTTCTTTGCCGTCAGTACCGCGCACCGTCAAATATTGCGCATCGCCTTCTTTCTCACAGCGTAGCGCTTCGGTTTGCGTCAGCAAGGTTACGCCATCCGCTTGCAACGCCGCTTTAACCAGCGCTACGGCATCTGCATCTTCGCGCGGCAAACAATCACTCCGCACGACCTGTGTCACTTGGCAGTCTAGCCGGGCAAATGCTTGCGCCAGTTCGCAGCCGATTGGTCCGCCGCCTAACACAATCAAGCATTCCGGCCGTTCAGTCAGCGACCAAAGGGTATCGGAAGTGTAATAACGCACCAATTCCAGTCCTGGGATTTTTGGAACCGCCGGGCGCGCACCGGTTGCGATGACGATGGCGCGCGTGGTGAGTGTCTGTCCATTGACTTCCACCGACCAGGGTGAAGTCATTTTTGCTTTCCCTTGCAGCACTTCCACACCCAGTTGGGTATAACGTTCTATCGAATCATGCGGTTCGATTGACTTGATCACGCGCTGGACACGTGCCATGACATCCGAAAAATCATATCGAACAGTGGTCTGTGCAATACCCAGTGATTGGGCGTTTTTTGCTTGTTGCAAGAAAGTGGCGGTACGGATCAATGCCTTGGATGGCACGCACCCGTAATTGAGGCAATCGCCCCCCATCTTGTGACTTTCGATCAAGGTCACCTTGGCGCGCGTTGCCGCTGCAATATATGCGCTCACCAATCCGGCAGCACCAGCACCGATTATGATCAGATTGCGGTCAAATTGGCGCGGTTTGGTCCAGCGCGCGTACAAACGGCGGGTTTTTGCCAGCCCGATGCCCCAGCGAGCCAGCCACGGAAAGAGCGCCAACACGACCAATGAAATAATTAATGCCGGAGACATGACATCCGACAAATGCGTGATCGCTGCCAACTGTGTGCCCGCATTCACATAGGCGGCGGTTCCGGCGAACATGCCAACCAGACTGACCCAGAAGAAAGTAGTGCTGCGGATGGCGGTCAGTCCCATCAGCAAATTGATGAGAAAGAATGGAAAAACAGGCACCAGGCGCAAGGAAAACAAATAAAAAACGCCATCCTGCTCAAGGCCCTTGTTGATGGTTTCCAGGCGATCGCCAAAGCGGCGCTGCACAGCATCGCGTAACACATAACGCGTAGTCCAAAACGCCAGTGTTGCACCGATCGTAGCCGATACCAATACCACCGGCACGCCGGTCCAGAATCCGAATATCGCGCCACCGGCCAGCGTCATTAGGGTTGCGCCGGGGAATGACAACGCAGCCATCACGATATAGACTGCCGCGAAAATACCGGCCACAAAGAACGGCTCTGCCCGGTAAGCTTGCTGTAATGCTTCATGCTGGTCTTTGAGCGCTTCCAGCGTGAAAAAGCGCCCCAAGTCAAAACTGAAAAACAATCCAATCAACAAGCCGAGCAGAATCAGTAGCCACCAGCGGCGTTTCATGGCTATCGCTTCATTTCACTACACGAAGCGCCATACTGGAAACAGCTATAACAACGATGATGTTTCATACTGACCGGAATTTTTAGACTTGCGGCCAGTGTTGCGCCCAGCACATAATCGGCATCATCATCGACCAGCGTGCACGCATAGACTTTGCATTTATCTTCACTTTTCACGACCATGCGGCTGAATGCGCACATAAATTCGCGGCGCGTGGATTCGCTTTGATAATCGACCATGCAACTGTGCGTAATTTGCGGCGCGGTGACGCTGATACCGGGTGGATGAAACTCAGGAAACTCGATGCGCGGCAGGTTTTCCGGCAATCCTGCGCCGCGAAAAACTTCCGCAAAACATTTGGCGACTTTATGGCCAGGCAAACCCGGAATGGCTTGATTGGCCACCGATACACTGAATCCCATGTCATGCAATGCACAGAGTCCATCCAACGCCATCGAGAACATGCCTTCGCCACGACTCTTGTCATGTTGTTCCGCTGAAAAATGATCCAGGCTAACGCGAAAATGCACAGCGTTTGGCTGCTCACGCAAGGGTTTTAGCTGCGGTAAGCGTTTAATCAATGGTTCCGTGGCGTTGGTTAGCACCATGCAGGGACGATGCTGCAGCGCATACGCCAGAATGCGGATCAGGTCTTTGTTAATAAAAGGCTCGCCGCCGGTAAAAGAAAACTGTTTGACACCCAGCTTCAACGCTTCGTCGATGAATGGATTGGCGTCGTCAAAACGCATCAGTTGCAAGCGATCATCACCGGGTTTGGAGCCTTCCAGACAAAAAGGACAAGCCAGATTACAAGCGGTACCGGTATGAAACCAGAGTTCCTCTAGGACATGAGAACGAATAAAGCCGCGCGGCTTGTCATCGGGCGTGACATACCACAGCTTGGAGCGCGAACGGTGTTCAGTGGATGGTGGTAAGACGTTGGCATTCATGATCAACAGCACCCGCTTGTCTGATCAACCATGATTGCATCGTCAAATGGAATTCCCATGCCGCAGCCTGGGAAAATGCCAAAGTGCTGATCAAAGTTACCGTAGAAATCAAAATGTTTAACAAAGCGTGTGTCATGCAGCATGCGCCAGGTATTGCCACACACCGGAAACTGTCGGCCGGTTTCGATGAAATGGTGCTTATCCAGCCGGAACGCATGGCGATGATGCGGAATGGTGCCGCGATACACCACGGATTGCCCATGATCCTCACAAGCCAGCTCCAGATTCTGCAGTTTGAACAAGCGATAAGTCGCCGAATAAAAGCGGATATTTCCGGTCTTTTCCGTTAACTCCGGGTTACTAATATCAATAGGACGATCGTCAACCAAGCGCGGATCGGTGAAGCCGTGTTTGCGTGACAATTGCAGGAAGTCATTCCAATACAATGCGCCGCTCAGGCATTCGCCATACAGCACCGGGTCTTGGGTCAATGCCAGCGGAATGCGCCGGTCGCTGTATACATCGGAAAAATACAATTCCCCGCCGGGTTTCAAGACGCGGAAAGCTTCGCGCAACACCGCCGCTTTGTCCGGAGCCAGGTTAATGACGCAATTCGATACAATTACATCCACGCTGGCATCCGCCAATTCAAGCTCGTGCAATCGCTCGATATAACCGTGCAGGAAACGGACATTGCTGCGTTTGTAGCCAAAAGCCTTTTGATGATATTTTTCATGCTGGCGCGCAACCGCCAGTTGCTCTTCGGTCATATCCACGCCGATGACCTGTCCTGTTTCCCCCACCAGTTGGGACAGCACATATACGTCTCGCCCAGCGCCGCAACCCAGATCCAGAATGGTCAGACCTTGCAGTAACTCGGGCAAAACCAGGCCACAGCCGTAATAGCGTGTTTGTACTTCGGCATGCACGCGCGCCAGCAAAGGTTTTACAAAATCTGGCAAGCCTGCATCCGTGCAACACGCATTGGTTTGCAAATCCTGGCTGCCCGTCAGTGTTTCGCCATAATATTTTTGAACAATCTCTTGCATGGTATTCCTTATTTTTGAGGATTAGCGTCATTATGTCATTCAAGAGCCAATTTTAGAATGATAACGTGAAGCCAATTCCTGCGGTGTGACGCCGCACATAAAATTTAAAGCCAGCTTGCGATTAAGCCAGGTTCGCCGCCACCAGCCATCGCGTTGCCAGCGCCGTGGATCGATAAAAATCGGCGCGGCTAACGGCAAAAACTTGCCAAACCGGCGCGCAGCGCGTACCAAAGGTACTTCTTCAAACAACGGCCACGGCGCGTGCCCGCCAATCTGATGATAAACCGAGCGCACGATGAAAATTCCTTGATCGCCATACGGAACACCTATTCTGCAACGCAAGGCAATCATCGGTTCCAGGAGGAATGCCGGCCAGGCACGCGGTGCTGCAAAGCGAAAGCGGAAATAACCGCCGATCGCGCCTTGCTCAATCGCTTTTGTCATTGCCGTCAATGGATCTGCTGATAGTTGCGCATCGGCATGTAAAAACCACAAAACATCGCCTTTTGCCTGTGCTGCACCGGTTAGAAGCTGCTGCCCGCGGCACGGTTCGCTGGCTATCCATTTTGCCGCAAATTGTGCGCAGAGTTCTGCACAGGATTTACTGTTGGCAGCATCTACAACAATGACTTCCCAAGGTTTGTGCGGTAATTTTTGCAATTGCGCGAGTAAACACGCCAGTTTTTCCTCGTCATGGAAACAAGGGATAATGATGCTGAAATTAAGCATTGGCGATTTTTAAGGTGAAAAGAATATTTTGCGTAAGTTCAAGCAATGCGCAACGTGCCGGTCGTGAATCCCGTTGCAGTAAAGTAACCAATCCAACAATATCTTCCATTTCATCCACATCAGTGCCATGTCCGAATGTTTTCACAGATTGCCTTGCTGTACGGCAAGCATCGATGAGCGCGGCGCCCAGTTGATCGCTACTCCACGGCAAAGCCGATAAATCCGGCCATGCACAACGGCTGGCCATCAGCACAACGCCGCCATCCAGCGCCGGGATCAACACAATATCTGTGTGCTGCAATGCGGCGCATACTGCGGCATAATCTGCTGTATCCAGCCCGGGGGAGTCGCTACCAATAAATACCAGTTGTTCCATCCCCTGTGCGCGCAATGTTTGATCTAGCGCATTCAAGCGCTGCCCCAAGTTACCTGCTACTTGAGGGATAATCATCACGGGGGAAGGAATCGGTGCCGACAAATTCCGTGCCCAATCAACATCCGCAGCACTAGCCGGAGCAATTACCACCGGGCCGGGCCAATTACAAGCATCTTCCAGCGCGCAAGCCAATAATGCCTCAGCAACTTTCTGTGTCATTTCACTGCCTAGACTCGACGCCAATCTTTGTTTTCCGCTTCCGGGCGCGGGTCTTTTGCATACCAGGATCAAAGTAGGTTCTGTCATTTTCTTATAATATTAAAATGAAATAATCAATCATAAAGTCAAATTTCTGGAATCCACGCTCAACATCGTTCATCTTGCTACAAAGTACACTGGATTCATCGTTTTCCTTACTTTCTAAGCGTGATTGATCAAGAATAAATGACTTTTATCCCGATTGAATATGATCTGAAAAGCTTGAAGCGCTATAATACCGCTCAAAAAACCGAATAATTCGTTATAAATTACTTTATGCCACAACCTTTATTTCAAAGAACACCATTACTTGACGGCGCCGATGTCAACTTAAAACGTGAAGAGATACGTACGTATTTTCACGCCACGCTGGATTGTTATGAGCAGCTTTTTGAAACACTGCGCAATGATGAAGCCTACTATAAAAAACCCATTTCACTCCGTCATCCTTTGATTTTTTATCTGGGACATACGGCCACATTTTTTGTCAACAAACTGATTCTCGCCGGACTCATTACCGAACGCATCAATCCCAGACTGGAATCGATTTTTGCTGTCGGTGTCGATGAAATGAGCTGGGACGATCTGGATAGCGCGCATTATGATTGGCCTGCCGTGGAAGAAGTGCGTGCCTATCGCAAAAACATGCGGGCCGTGGTCGATAAATTGATTGCCACGATGCCGCTGACCTTGCCGATCTCCTGGGACAGTCCTTGGTGGCCGATTCTGATGGGGATTGAACATGAGCGCATCCATCTGGAAACCTCTTCCGTATTGATACGCCAGCATGCGCTTGAATTTGTGCAACCGCACCCGGATTGGCAACCTTGCCGAAAATCTGGAACCGCGCCAGCCAATGAACTGGTTCCTGTCGCACCCGGCACTGTGACCATCGATAAAAGCAAAACCGATCACTCGCATTATGGCTGGGATAACGAATACGGCTCGCACAACGCGGATATCTCCGCGTTCCAGGCGAGCAAATATCTGGTCAGTAATCAGGAATTTTTACCTTTTGTAACAGCCAATGGTTACCACACGGAGAGTTTCTGGCAGGAAGAAGGCCGTTCATGGAAAAAATTTACGCTGGCTGAACATCCCCCTTTCTGGGTATCCAAAGACGGTGCCTGGTATTTGCGGGTAATGACCGAAGAAATGCCGATGCCGTGGGACTGGCCGGTCGAAGTCAATTACCATGAGGCGAAAGCTTTCTGTAACTGGAAAGCTGCAACCACCGGGCAACCTGTGCGGTTGCCGACGGAAGACGAATGGTACCGGTTGTACGATGTCGCCCAGTTATCCGAGGTTCCGGTCAATGCACCGGCTGTGGGCAATCTGCATTTGGATTACTACGCATCCAGTTGCCCGGTGACCGAATTTCCGCAGGGCGAATTTTTCGATATCGTCGGCAACGTTTGGCAATGGACCGAAACGCCTACTTATCCGTTTGCCGGTTTTGATGTGCATACGTTGTATGACGACTTCACTACGCCCACTTTTGACAATCAACACAATCTCATCAAGGGCGGCTCCTGGGTTGCGTGTGGCAATGAAACACTACGTAGCGCACGCTATGCATTTCGCCGGCATTTCTTTCAGCATGCGGGATTCCGTTATGTTGTGACCGACACACCGGCGATTCTGCAAAGTTCCAACTATGAAACCGACAAACTGCTATCGGAATACGCTGAATTTCATTATGGCGATACCTATTTTGATGTGCCGAATTTCCCCAAAGCTTTGGCCGAAATTGCCATCGCTGCGATGGGTAACCGGCCGAAACGCACTGCGCTGGATTTGGGTTGCGCATCCGGCCGCTCCACGTTTGAATTGGCGCGCGATTTCGATCATGTTACCGGCATTGATTTTTCCGCGCGCTTCATCGGGCAAGGCGTGCAACTGGCGCAACAAGGCATACTGCGCTACACGCTGATTGACGAAGGCGAACTGGTATCCTACAAGGAACGTACACTGACCAACCTGGGGCTGGATGCGATCAAACATAAAGTCGAGTTTTTCCAGGGCGATGCGTGCAACCTGAAGTCCATTTTTACCGGTTACGACCTGATTCTTGCCGCCAATCTGATCGATCGTCTGTACGATCCGGCCAAACTGCTCAACAGCATTCACACGCGTATCAATAACGGCGGCCTGCTGATGATTACCTCGCCTTACACCTGGTTGGCCGAGCACACGAAAAAAGAAGCCTGGGTCGGCGGATTCAAACGCGATGGTGAGAATTTCACCACGTTGGATGGCCTGAAAGAAATTCTGGGCAGCCATTTCCGCTTGATTCAAGGCCCGCAAGCCGTGCCTTTTGTCATTCGCGAAACCAAGCGTAAGTTTCAGCATACGCTGTCAGAAGTCACGATCTGGGAGAAGATTGCTTGAGTAGTGGCTTTGATTTTGACCAAGAAATCAACCGCGAAGGCACTCACAGCGTCAAGTATGACGGGCGGCAAAACATGTTTGGCAAAAGCGACGTCATTCCGGTGTGGGTGGCCGACATGGATTTTGCCGCGCCGCCCGCAGTCACCCGGGCACTGACAGAACGCGCCACCCATCCGATTTATGGCTACACGCTTTTCCCGGATAGTTTATACGAAGCTCTGATTAGCTGGATGCAGCGTCGCCACGGCTGGGCCATACAGCGTGATTGGATCATCCTGTGCCCCGGCGTTGTTCCCTCCATCAATGCCGCGGTGATGGCGTTTACGCAACCCGGCGAATCCGTCATCATTCAACCTCCGGTGTATTTCCCGTTTTTCTCTGCCGTCACTCAAACCGGCAGAAAACTGATCCAAAATCCGCTGCATCTGGAAAATGGCCGCTACACCATCGATTTTGACCATCTGGAGCAATGCGCCAAGGAAGCGAAGCTGCTATTGCTTTGCTCGCCGCATAATCCGGTCGGCCGAGTCTGGCATCCCGCTGAACTGGAGCGGTTACTAGAGATCGCTGAGAAAAATGATCTGATCATTTTCTCCGATGAAATTCATGCCGACTTGATCTACCCCGGCAATCAACATCATACGCTGGCCGCGTTCCCGGAGAACGCTGCAAAAATCATCACCGCTGTTGCTCCGAGCAAAACCTTCAACATTCCCGGATTGAACCTGTCTGCGCTGATTATTCTCGATCAATCCATCCGCAATACTGTCACGCAAGTGTTTAACACGCTGCATATCAGTGCATCCAATCCATTCAGCATCGCCGCTTTTGAAGCTGCCTACCGCGAAGGCGAAGCCTGGCTGGCAGAACTATTGATTTATCTGCGCGATACGCGCGATTGCGTGGAAACCTTTCTGGCCGAACATTTGCCGGAAATCAAAGTCATCAAAGCCGAAGGCACGTATTTGTTATGGCTGGATTGCCGGGAATGGAATAGGACCGACACGCAACTCAAGCATTTTTTCATCCACGAAGCCGGTGTCGGTATGAGTCCGGGCATTCTGTTTGGTGCGGAAGGCAGCGGGTTTATGCGGTTGAATATTGGTGCGCCGCGTCGTACGGTTTTGCGGGTATTGGAAAAGATTAAACAGGCAGAGAATTGAGCGAAGCTAATATAATTAACTCAAGATATTTTATGTTATCAATTTACTTAGTAAACTCAGCTTTAACTTGTAATTCATCCGGTTCTTACTAGCTTACAATAATACGTAATCAATACTAATTATGACAACTAACACACCTTCAACACTTCCTTTCTGGAAAAACAAGCTGCTCCCATCAATTGTAGGTGCACTAATGGGCGCGCTACTTACACAGGGCGTTGCACTCTATTCCCTACACAAAAACCTTCAGGTCGCTCAAAATAGAGATCGAGTCAACCAACTCAAGGTCAGTGTTAATAAGCTATATAGCCTCCAAAAAGAGTTTGAGAAGAATACAAAATTCTTGATCTCGGAACGAATAGAACTAAAGTTTACTCCTGAGAAGCATAAACTGAATGTTTTAAGTATCGGGGACCCTGCTATCAAACAGTTCGCACAAACATTCCTCGGAGGGAATGGTCAGTTTTATCTCCTTCAGTCAGTAGTCAAGCCAAGGGAGTACTTCTCTGTGTCAGCATGGAACCCAGTTGGGGCTCCGCTGCAGGAAGTGCCGATGGAATTATCCAGTGATCTCAGCGACTTCTATGCAAGATTGCAAAAAATTAATAGAGCCATTGATGAAAGCAGGCGCATTTTCGAACGATGGGGCTATGTTGTTCCAGAGAGAGATCTTGAGAGCTTGCGCCAGATTCAGTCGATCCTGTCAGATGAAGTTGCTTATGTATCCCAGGATCGAATCACAAATCTCACCAGTCGAATTCTGGATGAGAGAAAGCGACTTGAGGCTCTGCTCTCCCGGTTATAGATCCGGCCAATAAATAGCACGGTAGGTTGGGATGACGAAAGGAATCCCAACATCACGGCTATCAATATACTAAAATCACCGGAATCTCTGTGTTTTAAATTTTAGTCATCTACTGGCGATTCTGCTTCCTGAGAAGCACTCAAAGATTTTTCCGAACCGGAATGAAATAGCTGCGGTTCAGCGAGCCAGAATCCTTGTGCGTAATCGATACCCATATTTTCCAGGAGCTGAAAAGTTTGGGCGTTTTCGACCCATCCAGCGATGGTTTTGAGCTGCATGACATGTCCGATGCGGTTGATCGATTCGACCATCGCATGATCTACCGGATCGGTGGCCATGTCCTTGATCAGCCGTCCGTCTATTTTCAGATAATCCAGCGGGAAGTTTTTCAAATAACCGAATGATGATACGCCGCTGCCGAAATTGTCGATGGAGATACGGCAGCCGAGTTCCTTGAGTGTCGAAATAAAATGCATGACATGTTTTAAATCAGCCAGTGCAATATGTTCGGTGATTTCAAAACAGATATTGGCAGGATTTATTTTGCTGGTTTTGATGCTGTCGACTGTAAAATTGAGAAAATCCGTGTTTCCGAGCGCCTGTGCGGATAAGTTAATGGTGTAAACCGCGTTGGATGGCTGGCGAGCGTGCGCCTTGAGCAACTTGAATAATTGTTGTATCACCCAGCGATCGATCATCAGCATCTGGTCATGCCGTTCGGCAGAGGGAAGAAACGCGCCCGGCATGATCATTTGGCCGTGTTCATCCTTCAGGCGCAGCAGGATTTCACCGTGTTCCTCCAAGCCATTTTTTCCGGAAATCGCCCGGATTGGTTGAAAATACAAGTATAGCCGCTGATCTGCGATGGCCTGTTGAATACGCGGCAGCCACTGCATTTCACCCGGTTTTTGCTGCTTGTCAGCCGCTTGATACACATGAACCCGGTTCCGTCCCTGATCTTTGGCCTCATAACACGCGCTATCGGCTGCATTGAGTGCATGGGCAAGACCTTCATCGGCGTGGGTGATGGGGAACAATCCGATGCTGACGCCAATCGTGAACGTCTTGTTTTGATAGTGATAGCGATAGTTCTGCACCAGTTCACGCAAAGTCTGGGCGACTTGTACTGCTTCATTTTGCGGGCAATGTTCCAGAATAATGCCAAATTCGTCGCCGCCGAGACCTGCCAGCGTATCCCGTGTACGCAGCTTGGATTGGAACAGAACGGTCACCTGGCGCAACAATTCATCTCCGGCGCTATGCCCGCAAGAGTCATTGATGATTTTAAACTGATCCAGGTCGAGATACAGCAGCGCATGCATGTCATTTTTGCGCGTCGATGCCAGGATTTTGCTGAGGCGGGCTTCAAACTCCTTGCGATTCAACAGACCAGTCAGCGAATCATGCGTTGCCTGATAGACAAGTTTTTGCGTTATCTTGCGTTGTTCTGTGACATCCCGGAAAGTTAGGACTGCTCCGATCACGTGTTCTTGCTCATTCTGAATCGGTGCGACGGAATAATCGATAATCCATTCTTGCTTGTCTTTACGGATCAGCAGGCACTCGTGATGGTCTTTGGTACTCCCGGATTTACTTAAGTGATCGGCAAACGGGTCTTTAACGGGCTTCCGGGTTGCCGTATCCAGAATATTAAAAACATCCTGCAGCGGCGCGCCATTTGCTTCCTGGTTGTGCCAGCCGGTGAATATTTCCGCAGCCGGGTTTAGGTAGGATATTTTTCCACTGGAATCGGTGGTGATCACCGCATCCCCGATACTGGCTAGAGTCACTTGAAAGAGCTCTTTTTCCTGATGCAGAATATCATTGGCTAAGGCGAGCGCTTCCGTGCGCTCCATGACACGTTGTTCCAATTGTTCTTTGACAGTTTGTAACGTTTTTTGCGACCGGTCTTTTTCTGCGATTTGCGTTTGTAATACCCGATTGATCGCGTTCTGGCGATCCTTGGCTTGGATCAGGCGCTTTAACAGGTCGAAATTTTCGAAGCGGAATTTAAGCGAATCCGAGACGGTGTGGTACAGCCGATGCGAAATGCTTCCCATCGCGAAAACAAAAAGCAGGTAAGTAAGCGCAAGGATGAGATGAATGTCACTTTCATGCGTGATAACCTGATAGGTAAAGGGCAAGACAACGGGTATTGAGAAGGCCAAGAAAGCCCATTTGTACGATGATAATGTGGCCATTGCACCCGCAACCATGCCGCCGAGCAGATAGGCAAGAAATAACTGGTGCATTGCGCTGCCGCTCACAAAAAGTATGCTTCCAGCGATGCCCCAGAGCACTCCCGATAATAATGTGCCGATTAAAAACCGGTGACCCCATACGGGAGATTCGGTAATGGCCGGATTTTTGTGGAAATAAGATTTAATCAGCAGAAATCGGGCGAAAGTAAGCAGATAGATGGCCGCCAGCCAACCCACCAGCCAGACTTTTGCAACGAGATTCCAGAAAACAAAAGTAAGCGCTGCGGCAATGATCAGTGAAACAATAAGCGCTTTAGGGGCTTGCTGGTAAAGCAGTTTTATCTGTTCAGCCAGCAGTTCGGCAGCGTGGTCGGATTGCTGGAACCGGGAATTCATTGTGTGCTGATTGAATTTCGATTCCATGTAATCATTATTCATTGCGGACAAATTAAATGGATTGTACGCTGCTTGCTAAAGAATTTTTCCATCAACCTGAGACTGTTTATCCGATATAAAGAAGCATATAATTCATTTTCAATGAGTTGAGTTAAAAAAACGAGTGTGCAGGTTACTTGAGTGACAATGCTGTTTTTGAGTCGAATCCGGAGTATGCTCATTTTTGAGGTGTCAGATAATTCTTATTGACAATGGGAAAATTATACTTAGTATTTTTTGTAAGTAAAGCAAGCAGTCGTATGTGCTGACCTACTGAGATAGGCAATGAACTCAATTGAACAAGAAAATTACGGGAGTGAACTGGTTAATGCACACTGTATAGCAGCGTGTTTTGTTCATCGCAGTATTACGCATTACATTGGTTTCCTTCTATTTGTTGTTTCAATGCCAGTAATGGGCGCCGGTATTGCAGTGATGGAACAGAGTGTCAAGGAATTGGGGCAGGCATTTTCCGGCGCACCAACCAATATTGACGACGGTAGTATGGTGTTCTTTAATCCGGGCGCAATGAGTCAGGTGCGCGGTAAGCTGGTTTCGGTAGCCGGATATGTCATTGCACCTTCCGCGACTTTCCAGAATAGTACGTCACATTTGAGCCCGGCGTTGGGCGGTGCGCCATTAAAAGGCGGTAATGGCGGAGACTCCGGCAATTTAGCTTTTATTCCCAATGTGTATTATGTGCAGGCGCTGACAAAACGAGTGGCTTTCGGTTTCGGCTTTAATACCCCATTTGGCACGAGCAACAGCTATCAATCGGATTGGAAAGGACGCTATCAAGCCATCGATTCGGAAATTATGACTGTAAACTTTAATCCATCGTTATCTTTCAAGGTAACCGAGAAGTTTTCGGTTGGCACTGGTTTCAATGTGCAATACCTGCAATCCAGATTAACCAATGCTGTCGATTTTGGTGTAGCTTGTTTGCAAGCACTGAATAATATCGCAGGCTGCGCCAGTCAAGGACTCCTGCCCCAAGCCGCAGACGGACATGCCTCACTCAAGGGCGATAGTGTTGGATTTGGCTACAACTTTGGTGCCTTCTATGCATTGAACCAAGATACTCGATTCGGGGTTAGTTATCGCTCCAGAATTGCGCATGATGTGCATGGCAATGCGAATTTGTCCGCGCCGGGTAATGTTGGGAAAGGAAGTATTGATACCAATGCGCTTACCTCGATAACACTGCCCGACAATGTTTTGTTTGGTTTCTCGCATCGCTTAAGTCCCCGCTGGGCTTTCTCCGCAGATGCCTTATGGACGCATTGGAGTCTAATTAAAGAACTCAGAACAAGTTTTTCCTCGCCGCAACCCGATGCTGTGCAAAACCTGAAATGGGACGATACATGGCGCTATGCTTTTGGTGTCAATTATTTTTCGGAAACCAACAAGTGGATATTCCGCACCGGATTTGCCTACGACCAAACACCTGTTCCGGATGCACAGCACCGCTCCGCGCGTATTCCTGATAGCAGTCGTTACTGGTTAACGGCTGGTTTCACCTACGCATTGTTAAAAAATGTGAATATCCACGCTGCTTACGCACACTTGTTTATGAACGACGCCTCGATTAATAACAGAGGCTCAACTGCTGGTTTTCTTGTCGGGCAATATTCTGAACAAATCAATATTGGCGGTCTTCAACTGGACTGGCGTTTCTGATCTGACTCATGCGCGGGTGCAAATACCACTACTAATCGAGTTGCTGAATGTTATGTGTAATAAAGCACTCCGCCGCAAGCAGCGGGGAATTGAACTCATCTAGATTAAAACCTCTCTTGATTCTCAAGAAGCTTCAACCAGTTTGAGGAATCGTTTCGGCATGCGTAGTATCGAAACTGATGCATGAACCGAACTGCAAATATGTCAACTATTGCAGTTTAGCTGGAAAACATTGGTAGACATCGAAGCTACGTCTTCCGTCAATAATTTCTGAAGCAGGAACAATCGTATCACCGCGCATCAAAGCCGCTTCATTACGAGCAAGATCAGCAAGTTCACTGGCGACTTTCTCTGGATCGCGGTTAAACACCACTTCACTCACAACTTTCGTATTAACTTTCCCAATTCTTTTGCATGGCTCGACTGCCCTGGCTGATTGCACCAAGCGCACGCTTTCGCCATTTGGAGTAACTTTAACCCATGTACAGGCAGATAGTGCTAAACAACCACAAACAGCAATAAGAACTTTTTTCATTACACAACCTCATTTATTCGCAAAAATTTATTAAATAGTTTATTCGTTCGGCTCCAATGAGATAGCTTATCGTGATTTTACTGGTAGCCTCGCATCGAGCTGGGGAAAACCGGTTTTATGATCCTTGTATTGAGTACCGTGACACATAAAAAGATTATAGCTGACTAACAATGGCTTTTCTGGGTTGTTGTTGCCAAGAGCTAAGATTGGATAGTTTAAGTAGTATAGAATCACTCTTCTTCGATAAAGCTATACTTACTAAGATTGAATTTAAAAAATGCGCATTGCCATAATCGGTGCTGGTTGTTCAGGTCTCACAGCGATCAAGAATTTAGCGGAATCGGGATTGGAAGACATCGTTTGTTATGAGAAAAACGATCAGATCGGCGGTAATTGGGTATATACAGCGGCATTAGGCCATAGTAGCGTCACCAAGACGACGCATATGATTTCCAGCAAATCTATGTCGCAGTTCAGTGATTTTCCGATGCCAGATGACTATCCGGATTACCCGAGCCATCAACAAATACTCGTTTATTTCCAAGCTTATTCCCGGCATTTTCAATTAGGCAAATACATTCGACTAAATATCGCAGTACTTCGTGCAGAAAAAATTGAAAAGGAACGGTGGCGCTTAACTTTAAGTGATGGTACGCAATCAGAATTCGATTGCCTGCTCATTGCCAATGGGCATCATGCGGTTCCGCGTCACCCAGAATGGAAAAACAGTTTTACCGGCAAATATTTACATGCCCATGCGTTTAAAACCAATCATGAATTAGAAAACAAGCGGGTACTCGTGGCAGGTGCCGGGAACTCAGGCTGCGATTGTGCAGTAGAAGCGAGTCGCGAAGCTGCTCAGGTCGATATCAGTCTGCGCACACCGCAATATATTATTCCAAAGTTTGTTATGGGAAAACCAACCGATACCTTCGCTACTTCTTTTCAATGGCTACCTCAGAAAATACAAGACTGGTTACAGAAAATTTCCCTGCGAATGCAGATTGGGCGTTATCGTGATTACCAATTGCCCGAGCCTGATTTTTCACCCACGCAAGCGCATCCAACGATCAACTCGGAAATATTCGACAAAATACGGCATGGCCGGATACACCCGCGCTCAGGCATCCAATGCATTTCGGATCAAACAGTCCATTTTACTGACGGCTCATCGTCACAATACGATGTCATTATCGCTGCGACAGGCTACAAAATCAGCTTTCCTTTTTTTGATCTGGATTTTATCAACTGGGAAGACACCGGACATGTTCCGCTTTACTTACGCATCTTTCATCCCGATCACCCCAGTTTGTTTTTCATCGGATTACTCCAACCACAAGGCTGCATTTGGACACTGGCTGAAGTACAGTCGAAGTTAATCGGTCAATTGTTGATCCGCAAAATCCAATTACCCTTCAACTGGCGTGAGCTAGCGATCGCTGAGGGGAAGTACTGGGCAAGTCAATTTATCGCCCGCCCCCGCCACTCTATTGAAGTGCATTACTATCCCTACCTAAAACAACTACATCTAATAATCGAAGGGAAAACAACTCAATAAGCTACGTTTGAGCCATCTCAAAAGTAGCGATGATTTCGGAACATATCACTGCGCATCGTACCGGAGTCAATATTTCCATATTATATTGGGAAAAATATTGTTTTTTGTAATTGAAACAATTAGATAATAGCAAAGTGACATGCTATCGAAAGAGATAATCCGCGACCCAATAGAATAGCTAACGTACGATCGCTTCCACGGCACGCCTATAGAGCGGTGAAAGTACAATTAAGACGCCGAAACCAATTGGAAAAGCAATACTCCATGAATAAAGCCATTCTCTAACAAAAGCATCAGAAAAACCAAGATTGACTGCGGTGACTGTCGCGGAAACACAACCGGTCATCGTCGCCGACATCATTAAACAATAAATACAATGCGCTAATATTTTTTGTTTCATGCGATTCCTCAATTTTCCGAAGCAAATGACCCAACCCCTGCAGTATGCATAGCGTAAACGAATTACGAACAAAAATATCTCAAACTATTTAGGCCGGTTTGAAGCTTGTAGCTGACTGTTATAAATTTCTCCGGTATAGCTTTGCAAAACTTCCACAACCAGCGGACGCATCACTTCCCGTGTTACGCTGATTCCTCTTTGCTTGAGTTCCTGTTCCCAGTTCAACAACCGGGGGCCTTCATTAAAACCGATCGCCTGAGCATCCTCCGAATGCGCACCACAAACAACTGAGGCCACACCTGCCCACAGCAACACACCCAGACACTGGCAACACGGCTCCACACTGGTTACCAACTCAAACGAACCATGACTTGCGAGTTCGTAGCTACCCAGCGTTTGTTCCGCTAAAGCCAGCGCCATCACTTCGGCATGCAATAATGAGGATTTTCCGGGAACAACCCAATTGACTCCCGGCGCGATAAGCTCACCGGTACGTTGATTAAAAACTGCCGCACCAAACGGCCCTCCTCCATTCTCTATGCTCACACGAGCCAAATCAATGACCAATGCCATTCTTTGATTCATTTCAGGAAAAGTTTCCGGGATTCCGACGGACCAGGTATTCAGCCATTCAGGGATAGGTAATTTGATATCTGTCCAGTGATTCATCATTCGAACTCAATGAGTATTAATAGATCAATGAGAAACTCACCTTCAGCCATCAGCTTAGGTGATAGAAATTAAATTTGTGCAATTGACTAAAAGATTAATTGTTTAGTCACCTAGCACCGCATTCATGAGGCTTGCTGCAGCTTCTTTTGCCACGGCCTGAACGAGATCGAAAGTCATAGAAATCCCTTTCTCAGTAAATTTACTCTTGGTCTTTTGCCAGACCGTATCGTTCCGTATCGCATCAATGAATTCATGGCCTTGCCATGTCAATTTCTGCACAAGAAAATCTTTTATATCAGGACCAATTGTTTGGATGATTTGACCTTTAACTAAACCCGCTTCGATTAATAATGCCATGTGGTAGGAAATTTCCATATGGCGTTCTTGAGGGAAATCACACAAACGCACTATATCGGTTGGCAACGTGCACTCTTCTACTTTTGTTAGTAATTCCCTTATTATTTCCCAGTTTCGTTTCATGTTCCTCCAGCGAAGTTATTTTTTATTGACCTAAAATTGGACAGACTGGAAATTAAAACACAAAACTCCCCAAGTCATTGAATCAATATCTTGACAGCCCCTAGCCAGATCAAGTCTACTATCAGCCAGCTACTTTAGTTTGTTTTTCCGTCCTGCTGTAGCTCGTTTTTATCCCCAGTTGTTGATCAGAAGGAATCATGGTTGTGTTTTCAGCGCTTAAAAACTTTAGTTTCGTAAGAACGCTCGGCTATTTGGCATTTTCTGCAAGCTGGTTGGGGTTTGCTTACTATTTTGGGCGGCTGATTCCGGATAAACAGTTATGGTTTGCCTTATTGGTAACATTCCTGTTTGGATTACCCATTTACTTTGCTGCGATTTATGCAGTGACAATTGAAAGAATTTATCTTTCCAGTCAGTTCAAGAAACTGGGCATTCTGCATTGGCTCTTTACCCGCCGGATTCTGGCGTATATTGGGTGGTTGCTGTGGTCGATTGTTTTTGCATTTTTGCTGTTATTTTATCTCGGCTCGGCTGAAAAACAGGAATGGATGGTCTTCTTTGCCGCCATTCCGGTATTTGCTGTCACTTATGCCATATTCTTCCCGATTGCTACCCGTGAATACAAGCCTTATATCGCCGTGCATAAATCCTTAGCTTGGTCGCGTTGGGTGACTGCGCTGGCGATGGCTGTGTTTTTTGTTGTGTTTGTAAACCACACCGATGCAAGCCGTCAATATACCTCATTGGCGGAAGCTGTCACGATGGAAAGCCAGAAATTGGATGGGACAACCAACAGTATCTTGATTCTTGAAACCAACCGGTTGTTGGGTTTTATTGAGGGAATGAAGCGATATGCGCTAGGTAGCCTGCATTCATTCAGTGATGTGCTTTATTTGGGGTGTGTTTTTCTGGGTAGCTTGCTGTTCTTTTATAACGTAGCGCTTGGGATTTCCAGTTTTATGGTTCCATTATCCGAACACCGCCGCGTATTTGCGCCCATACAGGATACCGATCAGCCGCCTGCAGTGTCGCCATGGGTTTGGGCGCTTACCTCGGCGTTCGCTACTTTCTTTATATTCTTTATTTACGTGCCTTCGACGGTTTACGTCGATGCCTGGTTGCGTTCCAATCCGGAAACGATCAAAGAAATACAGGCATCAAAACAAACTGTGATTCAAACGGTGGAAATGATCGGTGATGATTACTACAAGCCCGGAACAGCCGCGCAAATTGAGCAGGCTTATCTCGATAGCCTCAGCAAACTGGAAACATCGCTGGGCAAATTGCGCGAAACCACCGGTACCGGATTTCAGCAGATGGTGGACAATGTGGATGATTATCTGGATTGGTATTACAGTCTGCCGGGGGAATATGAACGTATCGTGGCATTGGCCACCGGTGTTCTGGAAAACTGGATGGCCGAAAAGCTGCAGAATTATCTGATGAAAGGCAATGTATTTGGTCCGGTACAGCAATCCATTGAAGAAGTGCTACAGAATAATCAGCAATTACGCGCCGAGCATTTACAGAAAATTGAGCAGATTCTGGCGGAGAATCGTGTTGAACCTGCTGATAATTCACAACTGGAGATTGTCAGACACGCTTCACTGAGCGCGCTCAAAGAACCGCCCACAAACAGTGTTATCATCAATCTTGAAAACCGTATGCTGATCTCAGGCGGCATTGGTACCGCGGGTGCGATCACTGGTGCAATCGCCGGTAAGATCACTGCCAAGGTGGCAGGAAAGGGGATCATCAAGCTCGGTGCTCAAGCCTTAATTAAGGTGACTGCTGGCAAAGCAGTCAGTGCTTTAGGCGGGGCTGCGGCCGGTGCCGCTACGGGGGCGGCGCTGGGTTCATTCATTCCCGGCATTGGTACGGCCATCGGCGCAGCCATCGGTGGTATTATTGGCGGCATCACCATTGGATTGACCGTTGAAAAGCTGCTTCTGATGCTCGAGGAGGCATTTTCACGCGATGAGTTTAAACGCCAGATTCTGGATGCCATTGAAGAAGAGCGCGTTGAATTCGAGAAATTTTTAAACATACCCGCTGTATCTGATAGCGCTCCCAGTACCGATATTGAAGCTGATGCGCATAAAAGTATCCGGTAATTCTAATAAAGCGAACCAAACAAACCGGACAATACGCCTATGAGGCAAAAATACTGGAATTCGAATGGAACATAACATTGAACTAATTACTACGATTGCAGCCGGCTTTGGTCTGGCTTTAATCTTTGGCTTTATTGCGGAACGGCTTAAAACTCCGGCATTGGTAGGTTATCTGCTCGCCGGGATTGCTATTGGCCCCGCTACACCTGGGTTTGTCGCAGACATTGGCATTGCTTCTCAATTATCAGAAATCGGTATTATGTTATTGATGTTTGGAGTTGGATTGCATTTCTCACTGAATGATCTGCTTGCAGTAAAACGTATCGCTTTGCCTGGCGCAATTGTTCAAATGGCCGTTGCGACCATTTTAGGCATGGCTCTGGCTGACTCCTGGGGTTGGAGTTTAGGTGCGGGTTTAGTTCTGGGTTTGTCATTATCTTGTGCTAGCACGGTTGTTTTGCTTAAAGCGCTTGAATCACGTGGTCTTCTGGAAACTATGAACGGCCAGATTGCCGTTGGCTGGTTGATTGTTGAAGACCTTGTCACGGTATTGATTCTTGTGCTTTTACCTTCGTTTGCCACCATGCTGGGGGGATCCAACGGGACTGAGAGCGCAACCAGTTCTCTATGGCTCACCGTCGGACATACACTGTTACTGGTTGCAGCTTTTATTGCTTTGATGCTAGTGGTCGGTCATCGTGTATTACCTTGGTTGCTGTGGCAAGTTGCTCGCACCGGCTCGCGTGAATTATTCACTCTTTCCGTCGTTGCTTTCGCGATTTGCATTGCTTATGGTGCTGCAGCACTATTTAATGTGTCGTTTGCACTCGGTGCTTTCTTCGCGGGCATGGTCATGCGCGAATCCGAATTTAGTCACCGTGCCGCCGAAGAATCACTGCCTTTACGTGATGCTTTTGCAGTGTTATTTTTTGTTTCTGTTGGCATGTTGTTTGACCCTAGTATTCTAGTCAATGAACCCATGCATGTTTTAGCTGTTGTAGCCATTATTATTGTTGGCAAATCTATGGCAGCCATGCTGCTGGTTCTAATGCTTCGCTATCCACTCAATACAGCCCTGACAGTGGCGGCAAGTTTAGGACAGATTGGGGAATTTTCTTTTATTCTCGCCGGATTGGGGCTATCGCTTGGATTGATGTCTAGCGAAGGAATGAGTCTGGTGCTTGCTGGCGCTTTAATTTCGATTGCTTTTAATCCGATTGCCTTTGCTGCAGTCGTGCCGATTAGAAATTGGATATTGAAATACTCTGCAGTAGCACGCAAATATGAAAATCGCGATGATCCATTCGCTGAACTCCCTATGAGCACTGAACGTAAATTTCTTCAGGGACAGGTTGTTATCGTGGGTTATGGCCACGTCGGTCAGCGCATTGCAAATGCGCTGAATGAAAAGGATATCCCGTATATCATCGCAGAGCAAAATCGTGAACTGGTACAAGATCTTCGCAAACAAGGCAAAAACGCAGTATCCGGTGATGCTACGGAACCTTCAGTACTGATACAAGCCCATATCACGGATGCCGCCATGCTGGTCGTTGCAACATCCGACCCGTTAAATGTTCGCCAGATGATTGATACCGCACGCACATTGAATCCGTCCATTGAAATTGTATTGCGTACTCGAAGCGAAGATGAAACAAAATTATTACGCAAAGACAAGATAGGTACTGTATTCTTTGGCGAGGAAGAGCTCGCCAAGAGCATGACCCATCACATATTGGATCGCTTCAATGCAAAATCTGAATCTACCCATAGAGAAAGCTAATCTGGCTTGCAAGCCTAAAACCACCTACAATAATATGCAAATTTTCAAGAGATTAACGCAATGACAGAACAATTTTATGTGGGTATCGATCAGGACCAAAATGAAGGATTAACGCACCTGGGCCGCATCGTACGCGATGCTTGGGTTTTTGGTATTCTGCCCGAAACAGAGACTTGTGTAGGCTGGAGCGGTGCACAAATGCAATCGCTGTATGAAAAAGTTCACAGCGCTTGGGAGCCTTATGCACATTTACCCAGCCGTCTGCCGGATGAGTTGCGCGCCCGGCATAACCGGTTATACACACAAGCTATCGCAAGTGCCAAGGGAAAGGGTTGGGATGCCGAGTTGCAGGATGATGATTAATTTTCCTGATTAGAAAGATTCTTCAGCTTGCCGGAGCCAACGTGCCGGGCGAGGCCCGATAGTGGCTGCAGCGACGAGTAGACGTAGAGGAAGCATCTCAAGATGGAAGCGCCGGTTGAAACGGTAAACAA
>NZ_JAKFWH010000031.1 GCF_021731985.1 Nitrosomonas sp. | reverse complement strand
TCTTTGGCAGCCTCAAGCAGGAACGTTGCCAATGGCGGCATTACCAAACCCGCTATGAAGCACAGCAGGACATTTTGCAGTATATCGCCGTGTTTTATAACAACCAGAGACTGCATTCATACCTGGATTACAAAAGTCCGAACCAATATGAAGCTGAAGCAGCAAAAACGATGAAAGTTGCTTAACTGGGGTGTCCGGTTTTACTTGACCAGGTCAACGTATTCACTGCTTAATAAATAAGTATTTTGAGTCTGTTTTAACGCCGCAGCGGCAACGCAGATAGACTTTCAACGCAGTCTCCTAGGCTTCCATAAACTTGTAAGAATAACCCTGTTGGTAATCCAACAGGGTTTCATCAAACTGTTTTCAACTTAATCTGACTAATCCGCTTGTCTTCTCAAAAAAGCCGGAATATCCATGGGATCAACGCCGGATTGACGCATCGCTGCTACGGTGGCATTGCTTCTTCTACCTGTCCGCATTACGGCTGGCTCTTCTGAGGAATAAATTGAATCTCTGTCATCGGTTCCGGTACGGTTATGGATAACAGTCAATGGTGTATTCTGGCTCTGGCTGACTAAACTGCCAAGCCCGGTCGCGACCATGGTTACGCGCAAATTATCAGCCATATTTTCATCAATCACTGTGCCCACAATAATGGTTGCATCTTCAGCGGTGAGATCTTTAATCGTATTCATCACTTCATGTACTTCGCGCATTTTCAGTGATTGACTGGCGGTGATATTTACCAAAATACCTCGCGCGCCAGCCAGGGAAATATCTTCTAGCAGCGGACTTGAGACGGCACGTTCTGCTGCAACACGCGCGCGATCAACACCCATCGCTATTGCGGATCCCATCATTGCCATACCCATTTCTGACATCACGGTTTTGACGTCAGCAAAGTCGACGTTAACCAAACCCGGACAATTAATGACTTCCGCGATACCGGCTACTGCACCATACAGCACATCGTTGGCGGCTTTAAATGCATCCAGCATGGAGATATCATTACCTAACACCATCATTAGTTTATCGTTAGGGATCACGATCAATGAATCAACGTGCTGTGAGAGTGCTTCCATTCCTGCCTTAGCGGCTACCAGGCGTTTTCCTTCAAATGCAAATGGCTTGCTGACAACAGCTACGGTTAGAATACCCATTTCTTTGGCAACTTGTGCGACAACGGGCGCTGCACCTGTCCCTGTTCCACCCCCCATACCTGCAGTGATAAACAGCATATCCGCGCCCTGAATCAACTCGGCAATCCGGTCACGATCTTCCAGTGCGGCTTCACGTCCAATTTCAGGATTTGCTCCTGCACCCAATCCTTTGGTAATACCTGTACCCAGTTGCAGTATTGTTGGCGCTTTATTTCCTTTCAATGCTTGTGCATCAGTATTCATACTGATGAACTCAACGCCTTGCATGCCATTCTGGATCATATGGTCCACTGCATTGCTTCCGCAACCACCAACACCAACAACTTTGATGACTGCCTCTTGAGTATCGTTATTCATGATTTCGAACATAATGTTTCTCCTTTAGTACATTGAAATTAAAGCCGCTTGACTGCAAATACAACCCTTGAAATTTCGAATTAAAAATTTCTTTGAAACCACCCCTTCATTCTGGAAAAAATCTGCTTGGCAGAACCTCCCTGCATTCTTGAACCCTGTTGATGCTGCATCTGCTCGATACCGGCCAGGATTAAGCCAATACCTGTCGAGTACCGAGGTGTATGGATCACTTCCTTTAAATTGCCATGATAATTAGGTAGGCCTAATCGCACGGGCATGTGAAAAATCTCTTCGCCCAGTTCCACCATTCCGCGTAATGAAGCAGATCCGCCCGTTATTACGATTCCTGAGGATAGTAATTCTTCAAACCCGCTGCGGCGTAGCTCGGCTTGCACCAGACAGTAGAGTTCCTCCGCGCGGGGCTCAATCACTTCAGCCAAGGTTTGTTTGGATAACTGGCGCGAACCGCGATTACCTACATCGGGCACTTCCACCATCTCTTGCGTATCGGCAAGACTTCTTAATGCACACCCGTAGCGGCACTTGATATCTTCAGCACTCTTTGTCGGGGTACGTAATGCCATCGCAATATCATTGGTTATTTGATCTCCAGCGATTGGAATGACTGCGGTATGCCGGATCGCCCCATGTGTAAATACCGCGATATCTGTTGTTCCGCCGCCGATATCCACTAAGCAGACACCGAGATCTTTTTCATCGTCGGATAAAACGGCCATCGCAGATGCCAATGGTTGCAAAATTAAATCTCGAACTTCCAGGCCGCATCGATGCACACATTTCACGATATTCTGAGCGGCAGATACTGCACCGGTCACAATATGCACTTTTACTTCCAGTCGTATACCGCTCATACCCACCGGTTCACGTACATCTTCCTGGCCGTCAATAATGAATTCCTGATTCAGGATGTGCAGGATTTGCTGATCAGCCGGTATGTTCACAGCCTTCGCTGCTTCCATCACCCGTTCCACGTCTTTTTCGGTGACTTCTTTGTCCTTAATGGGAACCATGCCATCTGAATTAAAGCCTTTGATATGACTGCCGGCTATTCCAGTATAAACTTCATGAATCTTACAATCCGCCATCAATTCCGCTTCTTCTAATGCGCGCTGAATTGCATTCACCGTTGTTTCGATATTGGCCACCACACCTTTTTTCAATCCGCGTGAAGGATGGCTGCCTAAACCAATCACCTCAAAGCCACCTTCTGGAATAACTTCCGCGACGATGGCCACAATTTTTGATGTGCCAATGTCGAGGCCGACAACCAAATTTCTATTTTCTCTCGCTTTATTCATCTAGCTCCATCTCCCTGGTCTCACGTTTCTCTCCTCGTACCGGATTTACGTGGTACATGCTGCATTACTTCAGGCATGCGAATAGCAAAACCATTTGGATAACGCAAATCGACATATGCCAACGGTTCTTGTTGATTTAGTCGAGCAATACTGTGGTTATATACTGAAACATAGCGAGTAAGTCTTTCCTCTATCTCATTTCGCCCTAACTCCAGTATTGTTCCGGTGTTTAGTTGAATACGCCAAGCATAGCGTGGGGTCAGGTTTATCTCCGCAATATGCTGTTGTAATGGCACCAGTATTTTATTGAAACGCGCATATTGCAGCGCGACTTCGTACGCACTGGCTTCATTGGGTCCGGTAAAAACAGGCAGATCCATTTCTACGCTAACCCGGAATACTTCGCCGTAAGTATTGACCAGTGCATGACTTCCCCAGTAGGCCAATGCCTGATGTTCTTCCAGTATTACATTCAGACCATTGGGCCATTTTCTGTTTACCCTGGCTTCACGAACCCAGGGTAATTTGATAAATGCTTCTCGCACGGCAGTTAGATTGACCGAAATAAAGTTTCCTTCCATTTCGTTTCTTACAAGTTGCTCGATCTGTTCATAAGTAATATTGTGTAACTCCGCATCATTTTTCTCTGCACCCTGAACAGCCTGCACATTAATTTCTTTAATGGGGAATAAGGGCGGTTTGATAAGCTGCAAACTGATTGCATACAAAACCGCCATCGCTACTAAAGCAAATAGTATCTTTGCTAACAAATCCAAAGCGTGATGGTTATTCCACATGAGATAAATCCAATATTCTCAAAACCAGATCCTCAAACGAAATTCCAGCCGTCCTGGCTGCCATCGGTACCAGACTATGGCTAGTCATTCCAGGCGAAGTGTTCGCCTCGAGAAAATAAAATTGATTGGTTTGACTCAAGATCAAATCAACCCTTCCCCAACCCTGACAACCCAACACCTGATAAGCCCGCAATGCTTGACTCTGGATTATCGATTCCAATTCATCCGGTAAACCGCTTGGGCAGAAGTATTTCGTCTCATTCGAGAAATACTTGGCTTGATAATCATAAAGCTCACCGGCAATTTCAATTTTCACGACTGGCAGTGGTGTTTCTCCCAGAATAGCAACGGTTAATTCCGTTCCTGCAATGAATTCTTCAGCGAGTACCAAAGCATCATGCTGTGCTGCCAATTGATACGCTGCTGCCAAATCCTGCTGGTGATGCACTTTACTCAAACCAATCGTGGATCCTTCCCGCGCTGGTTTAACAATCAGCGGTAATCCCAAGGTTTCAGCGACTTGTTCAAAATTACTGTCAGCTTGCAACAATTCATAGCGCGGCGATTGGATACCTGTTGCCTGCCAGATCAATTTGGTGCGCCATTTATCCATGGCGAGTGCACTGGCCATGACACCGCTACCGGTATAAGGCAATCCCAGCCATTCCAGCACACCCTGGATTGTGCCATCTTCACCAAAACGTCCGTGCAGCGCGATAAATGTTCTATTGAATCCTTGATGTAAAAGTTCTTCCAGTGCTTGCTCTGCCGGATCAAATGGATAAGCATCGACACCACCTCTACGCAGTGCATCCAGAACAGCTTGCCCGCTTTGCAGTGATATTTCACGCTCTGCAGAACGGCCGCCGAGTAGAACAGCTACTTTGCCGAAGTTGTGCGTTATCACTACGTAAGCCTCCTGGCATCGCCGATGATCCGGACTTCCTGGTGCAACTCGATAGCCGTTGCTTTTTTAACCCTGCTTTGCACCATCAGGATCAAGGCTTCAATATCCGTAGCTGTGGCGGTGCCGGTATTGACAATGAAATTGGCATGTTTGGGTGAAATCATGGCACCGCCGATACTACATCCCTTCAAACCACAGGCTTCAATTAAACGCGCTGCATAATCCCCCGGGGGGTTGCGGAATACTGAACCCGCGTTCGGTTGATTGAGCGGTTGACTGTCGATGCGTTGCGCCAGCAGTTGCTTAATGCGTTGTCGAGATTCTGTCTGTTCCCCATGCGGCAATCTGAGATACCCGCCGGCAAACCATTCTGGCTCAATCGTGCTGGTCAATTCGTGTTGCAGTTCTACGCTGCGATAGCCAATCGTGTACTCACTCGGTTGGCGAATAAATACGTGTCCGCTGCGATTAATAATCTGTGGTTGAGCAACAATTTCCCAAATCTCCGATCCATAGCACCCGGCATTCATTGCCAGCGCTCCGCCTACTGTACCCGGTATCCCTGCCAGAAACTCTGCGCCGGCCAGATTATGTCTGGCGGCAAATCGCGCAACTTTCGCACAGGCCACACCGGCGCCTGCATAAATGAGTCCGCCGGATTGATTCTGCTCAATCAATCGCAAATCATTTAATTGTGCATGCAGTGCTACCACCGTACTACGTAAACCGCCATCCCTAACCAGCAGATTGCTGCCCAATCCGATGACAGTAATGGATTTATGAGGAGACCCCTGCAGGAGATTTGCAAAATCATCCAGATCTGCCGGGATGTAATAATGGTCCGCATGTCCCCCAACACGCCAGGAAGTATGCTTGCTCATGGGTTCATCGGTACGCATTTCACCACGTAGAACAGGCATGTCCGCATCACCGGTCAATAGATCGGTTACTGACATGGCAAACCTTGTATTGGGTGACAAACTGGTCATTTCCCATTGATTCTCAGTATTCATAACCATTAACAACAATCAACTTATTCCCCATTTGGGCGATATGCGGTGCTACTTTTGCCACAGAACCGGCCCCCATCACCAGCACAACATCGTCATCTTGCACAGCATCCAGAATTGCTGACGGTAAATCATCCACTTCCTCAATATAAATGGGTTCCACTTTTCCTTGTACGCGGATTGAGCGTGCCAATGATTTACTATCCGCTGCGACGATAGGATCTTCACCTGCCGGATAAACTTCTGTGAGTAACAACACATCAACTTGAGATAAAATCCGGGTGAAACCCTCGAACGCATCTCGGGTACGTGTGTAGCGATGCGGCTGAAATGCCACTACCAATCGCCGGCCAGGAAAGGCACCGCGAGCTGCTTTGATGGTTGCTTCCATTTCAGCCGGATGATGACCATAGTCATCAACAAGCGCAAAGCTTTTCTGCGCGGAGAATTTAATTTCTCCGTATTGCTGAAAACGCCTTTCCACCCCTTTGAATTCTAATAGTGCCTTGACAATCGCCCCATCCGGCACACCGATCTCGTTGGCAACCGCAATTGCCGCCAGTGCATTCTGTATATTATGTAAGCCGGGTAAATTCAAGATGATATCCAGTTTACGAGCTGAACCATTAACGCCGACCACGGCAGTGAACTTCATCTGATGATTTGCGTGCTGAATATTGATGGCGCGGACTTGAGCATCTTCGGACAACCCATACGTGGTAATAGGTTTCGTAATAGCTGGCATCACTTCACGCACATTGGCATCATCTACACACACCACGGCCATTCCGTAAAAGGGCAGGTGCTGTACAAATTCTACAAATGTTTGCTTTAGCCGGTTGAAGTCATGACCATAAGTTTCCATATGATCTTCATCGATATTTGTCACCACGGTCAGAATTGGTTGCAAATACAAAAATGAAGCATCCGATTCATCTGCTTCGACGACAATGAATTCACCACTTCCTAATTTCGCATGACAACCTGCCGCTTCCAGTTTTCCACCGATAACAAATGTAGGATCCATATCTGCCGCCGCCAGTATGCTGGCAATCAAACTGGTAGTGGTAGTTTTGCCATGCGTGCCGGCAATTGCTATGCCGCTACGTAACCTGAGCAATTCCGCCAGCATCAAGGCGCGTGGCACAACCGGAATATTCTTGTTTTTGGCTGCAATCACTTCAGGATTGTCCGGTTTGACTGCGGTCGAGATAACCACCACGTCTGCCCCGGCTATCTGCTGGCTTGTATGACCGGCATACACCTTTATACCCAGTTTGGCCAAGCGTTGAGTCACCTGATTGTCCATCAGATCTGAGCCGCTGACCTGATAACCCAGATTAACGAAAACTTCGGCAATACCGCTCATGCCCGCGCCGCCGATACCGACAAAATGAATGTGTTTAACTTTATGCTTCATGCAGCGCTCCACTCAGTTCAATACAGGCCTCAGCCACGATTCGGGTTGCTTCCGGTTTTGCCTGACTACGCGCAGCGATTGCCATACCGAGCAATTTTTCCCGTGTCAAATTTGCCAGCAATTCTGCCAGGTTCTGCGCAGTCAATTCACTTTGTGGCAATAACATGGCAGCGCCATGGCTAGAAAGAAATCTGGCATTACTGGTTTGATGGTCATCCACCGCATGTGGATACGGCACCAGTATGCTGGCGACGCCTGCTGCGCTTAATTCCGCAATGGTCAGTGCGCCGGCACGGCACAATACCAGATCACAGGCGGCGTAGCGTTTTGCCATGTCATCGATAAATGCGATCACTTCTCCGTCCAGCTGTAGTTCTTCGTAAGCCTTCTTAACGGTTTCCAGATTTGCGGTACCCGCTTGCTGCACCACCACTGGACGCTGATTCTCCGATATTAATTTAAGCGCTTGCGGCACAATGGTATTCAAGATTTGCGCACCCAGACTGCCGCCTACGACAAGCAAACTCAATTTTCCCTGCCGACCGAGGAAGCGTTTTTCAGGCGCTTCTATTTGTGCTATCTCTGAACGTACCGGATTGCCAGAACATACTGCTTTTTCTTGATCAGCCTGAATGGTATCCGGAAATCCGAGAAAAATTTTATCCGCTAGCTTCGCCAGAACTTTATTGGTTAACCCCGCTACCGAGTTTTGTTCATGAATCACCAATGGCTTATTTAACAGTGATGCCATCATGCCGCCGGGGAATGCCGGATAACCGCCCATGCCTAGAACCACATCAGGCTTCACGCGCTGAATAATCCGGACACTCTGCCAGAACGCTTTGAGCAAACGTAGCGGCAGCATCAACCAGGCAGCCAAATGCTTACCCCGTAACCCGGAAAAACTAATCACTTCGGTTTCATAGCCATGTTGCGGTACCAGCTTTAGTTCCATTCCTGCTTCAGTTCCTAGCCAAACGACGCGCCATCCGGCTTGCCGGAGATAATCGGCTACCGCCAATCCCGGAAACACATGCCCTCCGGTGCCGCCTGCCATAATCAGAATGGTAGGTGTGCTCATACGTTAAGCCCCCGCAACCGCTGGCGGTTTTCCCAATCAATCCGTAGTATTACTGCTAATGCAATACAATTTGCTGTGATACTGCTGCCGCCAAAACTTAGCAACGGTAACGTTAATCCTTTGGTGGGTAAAACGCCCATATTGACGCCCATATTGATCAATGCTTGTACACCGATCCAGATGCCAATTCCTTGCGCTACCAAGGCCGAAAAAGGGTTGCCGAGTTTTGCTGCCAGCCTGCCGATGATAAAAGCGCGCATGATGAGCCAGATAAACAATACGATTACTGCAGCCACCCCAGCAAACCCAAGCTCCTCAGCCAACACCGAAAGTAAGAAATCGGTGTGCGCTTCAGGCAAGTAGAAGAGTTTCTCGACACTGCCTCCCAAACCGACACCAAGCCATTCGCCGCGGCCAAATGCGATGAGTGCATGGCTCAGTTGATAGCCTTTTCCATACGGATCCGCCCAGGGATCCATAAATGCAACTACTCGAGCCATCCGGTATTCTGAACTCAAAATTAGTTCGTACAAACCAATTGCCAGAATACCAATCAGCGCAATGAATATTTTTAAACTGACACCCCCCAGAAACAGGATAGACATAACCAGCGTGGTTACTACAAAAAATGCTCCAAAATCGGGTTCCAGTAATAATAAAAACCCCACGATGGATAGAACTACTGTGATTGGAAGAAATCCTTTCAGGAAAGAATTTAAATCGCCTGCTTTGCGACTAACATAGTCAGCGGTATACAACACCATGAAAAGCTTTACAAACTCAGAGGGCTGAATATTCACCACATAAAGTGAAATCCAGCGCTGACTGCCATTGACTTCATGACCAATACCGGGCACTAGAACCAGCGCCAGCATCAAGACACTGATCATAAAAAAATAAGTGACATATTTCTGCCATATCCGCATGGGTACCTGAAAGGTAACCAATCCCAATAGCAATCCGACAGCCAGATAGGCACTGTGCCGTAATAAATAATAACCGGCACGGTCGGCACCAAATTGCGCCTCTGCAATCGCAATGGAGGCTGAATAGATCATGATCAATCCAATACTCAGCAGTAGCACAACCGACCACACCAGCGCCTGATCAAAATCGGCCAGAACCCTTTGCTTCTGATTGTTTGCTTGATAGATCATCAGTTAATGTTTTTTCTGTCCAAAACTAAAGAATTTGTTCTCAATATCTCTGACAGCCGCGACGAATACTTCTGCGCGGTGTATATAATTTCTAAACATATCGAAGCTGGCACAAGCGGGTGACAGCAATACCACATCTCCCGCTTGTGCCAGCAAAAAGCTTTTCTGCATGGCTTCTTCCATGGTAACTGCAAAATGCACAGGAACGCCGCAATCTTTCAATTCCCCAGCAATGATTCCCGCATCGCGGCCAATCAGCACTACTGCTCGGGCATTATTAGCAACCGCCTGTTTCATATGTGAGAAATCCTGTCCCTTCCCATCGCCACCGGCAATTAGAATGACATTCTGCTTCATCCCGTTTAATGCTGCCACAGTAGCACCGACATTCGTGCTTTTGGAATCATCATAAAAAGTAACGCCATTAAAGGCAGCGACCTTTTCCATCCGGTGCGGTAATCCACGAAATTCCCGTAGCGCTGACAATAGCGGATCCATGGATACGCCTAATGCACGGCACATGGCTAATGCCGATAGTGCATTGATAGCATTATGCAAACCATTGACAACCAGCTCGGAGGTTTTCATTAATTGCAAATTCCCTTCCAGCAACCACAAATCATCGCCATCGTGCATGATGCCAAAATCTGTTTGCGTAGGAGATTCATCCAAACCAAAAGTAATTTGCTTTCTGCCCGCCAATGCCATGGCACAGACACCCGGATCATTGCGGTTTAGAATCTGTATGCCTTCACCACTCTTTTCGTGTAAAAACACTCTTGCTTTTGCTGCTACATAATCTTGCATACCGGTATAGCGATCTAAATGATCTTCGCTCAAATTGAGCACTGTAGCCACATCTGCGTTCAGATTGTGAGTTGTTTCCAATTGAAAGCTGGATGTTTCTAAAACCCAGGCCTGCGGCCAATTACCCGCATCTGTTTGCTGCATGAGCGCATTTAAAACGGCTGGGCCAATATTCCCTGCCACTTCAACGTTCCAGCCTGATTTCTTCAGCATAGCGCCAACCATCGCGGTTACTGTTGTCTTGCCATTCGATCCCGTAATAGCCACAACCTTGGGCTTTGGCATACCGCTTTGCTCAAGCGCCCAGGTAAAAAGAACCATGTCACCAATCACAGGTATGCCACGCTGAATAGCTTGTTGTACAAAAGGATCCGCCAGCGGAACACCGGGACTCATCGCAATCATTTCGATGCCGTCAAAAATTTTGCCCTCAAATTTTCCTTTGTAAGCCTTTACTGCTGGGTGTGTTTCCACGATCTCTTTCCAGTGCGGCGGTTCCAGCCGGCTATCTGCTGCACGTACGGTTGCACCCTGGCGCACTAGCCATTTCACCATGGACAGGCCCGTTTCGCCCATTCCTAACACCAGTACTGTTTTACCTTGCAAAATCATCTTAATTTTAATGTCGATAATCCAATTAACACCAGGATGATGGTAATAATCCAGAATCTGACCACCACCTGGTTCTCTTTCCAGCCCTTTAATTCAAAATGATGATGCAGCGGTGCCATGCGAAAAACGCGTTTACCCAGCAATTTGAATGATGCTACCTGCAACATCACGGACAGTGCTTCCACCACAAAAACACCGCCCATAATTACCAGCACAATCTCCTGGCGGACTATCACGGTGACGATTCCCAATGCAGCTCCCAAAGCCAGTGCACCCACATCACCCATAAATACTTCAGCGGGGTAGGCGTTAAACCACAGAAAGGCAAGCCCAGCGCCTGCCATGGCGCCACAAAATACGGATAATTCTCCCGCATTGGGGATATAGGGAATTCCCAGATACTTTGCAAATACGACATGCCCTGCCACATAGGCAAAAACAGCCAGTGCGCTGCTGATCATGACAGTCGGCATAATGGCTAAGCCATCCAATCCATCAGTCAGATTCACTGCATTGCTGGTACCGACAATGACAAAATAGGTTAATACCACAAAGCCTGTGACTCCCAATGGAATCGCTACTTCCTTGAAGAATGGTACGATCATGTCCGTTTGCGCCGGTATCTCGGCAGTTGAAGCCAGATATAGCGCAACAATAATGGCAATCAGCGATTGCCAGAAGAATTTGACCCTTGCAGAGAGTCCCTTTGGGTTGCGGTGAACTACTTTCCGGTAGTCGTCTACCCAACCAATTGCACCAAATCCCAGAGTAGTCAGCAAAACTACCCAGATGTATCGATTGCTTAAATCAGCCCACAACAAGGTGGTGAGTACAATTGACATTAATATCAAGGCACCGCCCATCGTCGGTGTACCCACTTTCACAAGATGCGTTTGTGGGCCATCATCACGTACGGATTGGCCAATTTTGTAAGCGGTCAGCTTGCGTATCATCACCGGGCCAATAATGAAAGAAATAATCAATGCAGTCAGAGCAGCCAGCATAGTGCGCAATGTAATATAACTAAATACATTAAAAGCGCGGATATCCTGAGCCAGCCATTGGGAAAGCGTCAGCAGCATGGAAACCTCTTGGGTTGTTCCAGTTGCCGGACCACTCGTTCCATATGCATAAAGCGCGACCCTTTCACCAGCAGGGTGACATCATCGGCAAGCAAACTTTCGGTCGCATCGAGCAATTCGTCGATGGTGTTAAAATGTTGCGCACCCTTACCAAATTCTTCTGTTGCGTAAGCGCTGAGTTCACCCAAAGTCAGCAATTGATCAAGCCCTGCATTGCGCGCATCTCTTCCAATCGTACGATGTAAATCAATGGCTGATTTGCCCAGTTCTCCCATATCGCCGAGCACCAGTATTTTTTTCCCTCCGGTTGCAGCCAGAACAGCCAGAGCAGCGCGCACCGATTCCGGATTTGCGTTGTATGTATCGTCGATTAATAGTGCATGATGCAACCCCAGCTTTTTCTGCATCCGCCCCTGCACACTTCGAAATTGCTCCAATCCTGCTGCAATCATTTCTTTACTGATGCCCAATGCAGTGGCCGCGGCTGCGGCCGCCAGTGCGTTATAGACGTTATGCCTGCCCGGCGCCTGTAGCTTCAATTCGACGATGCCATCCGGCAATTTCAACCGGATTTTATTGACCAGTAAATCAACTTGATATTCGGCGCTTACCTGCGCTTTCTCCCGCAAACCAAAATCGACTATTTTACGTGCACCGGCACATTCACGCCACAATGGCGCATACTTATCATCTGCATTAATAACGGCCGTTCCTTGCTGATCGAGCTTTGCAAATATTTCAGCTTTGGCGCGTGCTACCGCTTCAACAGAACCCAATCCTTCAATATGCGCGGCACCTGCATTGGTAATCAGCGCGATGCTGGGTTTTACTAATTGTGCCAAATAGGCAATTTCCCCAACATGATTCATGCCCATTTCAATCACCGCATAGCGATGTTGCTGCCGCAATCGCAATAACATTTGTGGCACACCAATGTCGTTATTGAGATTACCTTCGGTTGCCAATACGTAATCTGTCTGCTCATTGACTTCCGCTTTGCCGGTTGTCGCCGCCTGACGTAGTATCGCTGAAATCATTTCTTTGACGGTAGTCTTGCCGTTACTGCCTGTGACTCCAATCACCGGTAGCGCAAAACGGCTTCTCCAGTGCGCCGCCAATTGCCCCAATCCCAATCGCGTATCCCTGACACGAATCAGGGGTAAGTCGGCGGGCAGATCATTGCCGTCAGTCGCTAGTTGGATCATCGCGGCAACGGCACCTTTCTCCTCAGCGCTACTAACAAATCTGCTGCCATCAAATCTTTCCCCGGTTAAAGCGACGAACAAATCACCCTTCCTCAGCGTGCGGCTATCTGTGCTCACCCCGGTAAATAGCACATCCTTTCCGCTCCAGTCGGCGTGTAATAATTCAGCAGCTTCCTTAACCGTCATCATGATTACACTCGCACTTTCATGGCCAGATCCTTCAGCACTTGTTGCACAACTTCCACATCATTAAAAGGAACTTTCTGTCCTTTTATTTCTTGAAATTTTTCATGGCCTTTACCTGCAATCAGAACAATATCGCCGGGTCGGGCATTATCGATTGCCTGATAAATAGCTAACGCCCGGTCGACCTCTATCTGATAGTTCTTGGCACCTGCACCAGCAACAATATCTTTAATAATGCTCAGCGGATCTTCCGTACGCGGATTGTCACTGGTAAAAATGACTTCATCCGCCAGGCGTGTAGCCACTTCACCGACCATCACACGCTTGCCTTTGTCGCGATCACCGCCGCAGCCGACAACACAAAACAAACGTGCATTTTGCCCGGCTGTTCCTTTCTTTTGGCTGACGGTGCGTGAAAGCTCGCGCAGTGTGCATAGCACTTTCTCCAATGCATCCGGCGTATGTGCGTAATCCACGATAATAATAGGTTGGCCAATCCCCTCGTATTTTTCCATCCGGCCCGGAATGGGTTGTATGCTTTGAAGTGACCGGACTGCATCCGGCAAACGAATTCCACTTGCCAACAAAGTTGCAACAACAGCCAGCAAGTTTGATGCATTGAATTTACCCAACAAACCGATTCTCAAATGTTCGTGATTATCCTCAAATTCAATATCAAACTCCATACCCTCGATATCAACTTTGAGATTTAAACCGTAGACCATTTTGAATTGATTTGAATAACGCTCTTCCGGATAATGGAATCCATAGCCGATTGTTCTGACGGGCTTATTTGCAAGCTGGCGCGATAACTCAACACCCAGTACATCATCCATATTGATGACCGCATATTTTAATTCCGGCCAAAAAAACAAACGTGCTTTGGCGGCAGCATAACTATCCATATCCCGGTGATAATCCAGGTGATCACGCGATAAATTAGTCAGTACAGCAATTGCGAGCGTTGTTCCATTGAGCCGCCCTTGTACCAAGCCATGTGAAGATACTTCCATTGCTACACTCTGCGCACCTTGTTCGACAAATTTTGCCAGCGAGCGCTGCAGCACTGTGGCTTCGGGTGTTGTATTTTCAGCAATCTCCAATTCGCCGCTAAAACCATTTCCCAATGTCCCCAGCACGGCCGTTTTCTTATCCAGGCTTGTCATGGCTTGCGCGTACCAGTGACTGCAGGATGTTTTTCCGTTGGTTCCAGTAATTCCGACCATCCATAATTTTTGTGATGGATTACCATAAACATAACTGGCTATCAGTCCTGCTTTAGCCCGCAATTCATTGATCGCCAATGCAGGGATATGCCATTCCGGATCCCATGAAAAATTTTGCGGATCCCAGAGAACGGCATTGGCACCGGCAGCGATTGCCTGCGGGATAAATTTGCGGCCGTCAGTCACTTCACCCGCGTAGGCTAGAAACGTATCACCGCGTTTTATCAGGCGGCTATCCGTGACGAGATTCTCAATAGGAACCCCGATCTCATCCAGAAGATGATTATCAAATAATTTTGATGCTTTCTTTTTGACAGTCATCAAACTCATCCTTCTTCATCCATCTCGGGTGTTGCTGTAAAGGTAACTACATTATTGGCAGGCGCATCGGGTGGAATATTCATAATGCGTAAAGCGCCTGACATTACCTTGTTAAAGACTGGCGCAGCCACGGCCCCCCCGAAATATTTCCCGGCGGAGGGCTCATCGATCATCACCGCAATGATCAAGCGGGGATTTGATGCGGGCGCATAGCCCACAAAAGTTGAAATATAGCGCTTATTGGCGTACTGGCCATCGATCAGTTTATGTGCCGTCCCCGTTTTACCGGCAACGCGGTAGCCACTAATCTGCGCCAATGGCGCCGTGCCACCGGGCTTGGTTGCCATTTCCAGCATACGGCTCATCGCCAACGCAGTATGACGTGAGATCACGCGTTGCCCCATGACGGGCATCGTTTGCTTCAACAACGAGATGGGTTTTAATTCGCCCCCGCTCGCAAAGATTGTATAGGCGCGGGCTAATTGCATCAGACTGGTTGAGATACCATGACCATATGACATAGTGGCTTGTTCAATCGTGCGCCATTTATTATAGGGCCGCAGTATTCCGCTGGCTTCTCCGGGAAAACCCGAGTTCGTTAGCATGCCAAACCCGGAACGATTAAACATCTCCCACATTGTTTGCGACTCAAGTGACAAAGCTATTTTTGCCGTCCCGACATTACTCGATTGCTGGATTACCTGGGCAACAGTCAATTCCCCCTTATTATTGACATCCCGTATGGTTTTTCTGCCTACTTGCAACGTTCCCGGGGATGTTTGCATGAGCGTATCCGCATTGATTTTTCCCACTTCCATCGCGATTGCTACAGTAAATGGCTTTAGCGTAGACCCAGGCTCGAAAGTATCAATCAATGCACGATTGCGAAGTCTTTCATTATTGATCGTTGATCTTCGGTTTGGGTTATAAGCCGGTAAATTGGTCAACGCCAGAATTTCTCCCGTCTGCGCATCCAGCACAACAACGCTGCCAGCCTTGGCTTTGTTGATTTTGACCGCGTCTTTTAATTCGACATGCGCACGATACTGAATTCTTCTATCGATTGACAAAACCAGATCCTGTCCTGGTTTTGGCGTGCGGATATTTTCAATATCTTCAACGATGCGCCCTTTGTTATCCTTGATAACACGACGGCTACCCAATTCACCGGCGAGTGAATCTTGCCAACCCCGTTCGACACCCTCTTGACCTTCGTCGTTAATATCAGTAAAACCCAGGACATGCGCGGCAAACTCACTTTCCGGATAGTATCGCTTGGATTCGCTGCTTAAAAAAATACCCGGAATCTTTAACTTCATGATCTTCTCGGCGGTATCCGGAACCACTTGCCGTTTTAGATAAACAAAACGGCTGTTCTCTCTTTTAATCCGGTCATCTATTTCGGCCATACTGGTTTCAAGTAAGCCAGATAACTGTTTTAGCTGCTCGGGGGTGATCTTTACCACTTTCGGATCGGCATATACCGATGCGATCGGTGAACTGATCGCCAGGATTTGCCCATTCCGGTCTGTAATCATTCCCCGGTCTGCATTCATTTCTATAACCCGGCTATAGCGTAATTCTCCCTTCTGCTGCAAAAAATCATGGTGCATTCCCTGCAAGTAGGCGGCACGTCCTGCCAAACTGACTAAACCCAGCACCAGTAAACTGAGCAATAGGATTGAGCGCCATGCCGATAATTTGATTTGCGCTAACTCGGGTTTTATTTTTATCACGGCTCAATGCCTTTTGGATTTAATCGATCCTCTGCATTGCTGATCGAAACAATTTGTATACTGGACGCAGCAGGTGCCGTCATATTCAAATTCTCTTTCGCAATCTGCTCGATGCGTCCGTGCATAATCAATGTGCTTTGCTCCAGTTGCAATCTTCCCCATTCCACTTCCAGTTTTCGCTCTATTCCTTTTTCGTTCTCCAGTTCCATAAAAAGCTTGCGGGCTGTATGCTGCGAGGTCACTATGCCCAGCGCGCAAGCAATCACCACAAAAATAAAGAAAATGTTCAGTTTGAACATCCGATTACCCGTTTAATGTCATTCTTTCGGCCACTCGCATCACCGCACTCCTTGCCCGCACATTCTCTGTCACTTCCAGTTCGCCCGGATGAATCGCTTTGCCAATCACGCGCAATGTCTGTTTGCTGAACCGTTGCAGTTCCTTCTCCCGCAGCGGCACGCCACGCGGAAGTTCGTCCGTACTGGCTCCTGCTCGCATAAACTGCTTGACCATGCGATCTTCCAAAGAATGAAAACTGATGACCACCAACCTTCCCCCCGGATTCAATAATTCAACACATTGCGGCAAAACTAGCGACAGCTCCTCAAGCTCCTGATTGAGATAAATCCGTATCGCCTGAAAAGCGCGCGTCGCCGGATGCCGCATATTTTCCCGCTGACGCTGGCGCGTGCGAACGACCGCGGCGATAATCTCGGCAAGTTGTAGTGTGGTAACAATAGGCTGCCGCGTTCTTGCCATAATAATCGCTCTTGCAATCTGCCTAGCAAACCGTTCTTCGCCATATTCTTTTATCACCCATTCCAGTTGATCTTCGGTAACTGTTGCCAGCCACTCTGCCGCAGTCTGCCCGTTACTTGTATCCATGCGCATATCGAGCGGACCTGCAGAACGAAAACTGAATCCGCGCGAAATTTCTTCCAATTGCGGTGAAGACACCCCCAAATCCAACAACACCCCATCAATCTTTGTAACGCCCATTTCCTGCAATATCCGCCGCAATCCGGAAAAACTACTGTGTCTGATAGAAAATCGTTTGTCCGCAATCGCTTCGCCTGATTTAACCGCGGTAGGATCTCTATCCAAGGCGATTAACCGGCCCTGCTCACCCAGCCGCGACAGTATCAAACGGCTATGACCACCACGCCCAAACGTTGCATCCACATAGACACCATCCGGTTTTATCGCCAATGCATCAACCGCTTCCTGCAACAATACCGCAATGTGCATCTGCGCGATTTACCGCTTCATCACAGAGAAAAGCCATCCAGCTCAGGCGGCATATCGCCATCCTTGAAAGCCAGTGCATTTTCTATCTGTAAGTTCCATTGTGTTTCATCCCACAATTCAAATTTTGCGCCTTGACCAACCAGCACCACATCTTTGGACAAACCAGCAAACTGACGCAGTGGTGGTGACACCAAAATACGGCCGGCAGCATCCATCTCGACATCGCAAGCATTACCCACCAGCAACCTCTGCAAGTTGCGGGTTTTGGATTCAAAACTGGAAAGATTATTGAGTTTTTGTTCTATCGGTTCCCAGGCTGGCTGAGGATAAATCAACAAACACTTTGAAGGGTCAACAGTGACTATCAAGTGTCCTGTGCAGGAAGACATCAGTTCGCCACGGTATCTTGCGGGTATCGCAAGCCTACCTTTTGCATCCAGACTGAGCTGCGTGATGCCACGGAACATGCTGTCTCCTTTTATAAAGGGAAAATTAATCGAGGCCCGCCAAATTTTCCCACATTCTCCCACCAGATCCCACTTTAATCAAAAAACAGACGATAGTCAAGCAAGAATTGGGAAGTTTATAGTTATATGACAAAGACTTAATGGGAATGCCGGTTGCAATCCAATAAGCAATAAAATGTTCAAATAAATAAGATAGATAGAAGAAATACTCAATGTGAATTGTTAATTTCAATTTGAGGGTGCCTCTAAAAATTCAAAGTTCCAAACAAAACGAGGCGCGAGAAAAAAATGGTGACGCAGCATATAATTGATATGTAAGGAAACATTTTTTTTGAGCAACAAAGTGTTGTGACGAAATTTGGATTTTTAGAGGTGCCCTTGAGAATGACTCTGAGTAAGCTTGTTTTACCACCGGAAAAATTGCACACTCTCTGCGTTCAACAATCCCACTTCAGCAAAGAGATGACGCCGTTATACTGGACACAAGCGATACAGGAACTGGCTGCATGCGATAAAGTCATGCATCAGTTAATCCGGCAATTTGAAGACGCCACGCTTACTTCACGCGGCTGTGCTTTCACCACTCTGGCGCGTTCCATCGTCGGGCAACAGATTTCCGTCAAAGCCGCCGAAAGCGTCTGGCAAAAAGTAATCCGCACTATTCCGGACATGACACCGCACACGATCGCAGCAGCAGAACAGGATTTATTGCGAACCTGCGGGTTATCCGCACGAAAAATAACCTACCTGCAGGATTTGTCGCGGCATTTCACCGAAGGGAGTTTGAATGAAACTTCATGGATTGATAGGGATGATGAAACCATCATCAAACAGCTGACCGAAGTAAAAGGAATAGGGCGCTGGACAGCAGAAATGTTCCTGATTTTTCACCTGCAGCGCCCGGATGTTCTACCACTGGACGATATCGGACTGCAACGCGCAATGAGCCTGCACTACCTTGATAAACAACCGGTAGACAAAAAAACCATGCTCCAACTCGCCAAGCCCTGGCAACCCTGGCGCTCGGTCGCTACGTGGTATTTATGGCGTAGTTTGGATCCGTTGCCGGTGGCGTATTAACAGGATATGCTAAGCGCATTGCTCCTGACATTAACTAATCCATCTAGATATTTACCAGTCAAATGAGTGACTAAAGTAGGATATACTTTCGATACAGTAAGTTGGTAACGCTTCTTTCATGGCCTGTTTTTTTATTACATTGCTTACAACGAAAAGTTGAGAAAGAATTCGATCCGCTAAATCTTAGGTCGCAACAAAAATAGCATCCTCGTTAAGGGATTGATTATTTTTTTATAAAAATTAACGAATTTATCCAGATATTTTTCTTTATTAGCTATCTGACTAATTCTGGTTATGTGTTTTGTCGACATCCCCCAATACTATGACTATGGATTGAGTTATGGAACAAGAAGAAGGACAACTCGGCTACGTGAGGTATTCGGGCGAACTGGTCAAGAATGGATACCTCGATGCACGCAAATCAGCCCAAGCGCTTTTGGGGGTAGATGAAGCCGTTCGATTCTTCGTATATCAACAAGCCCCAGAGCTTAGAGCCGTAGATTTTGAATTTCCTGTAAAGGTTAAGAAAGGTTCCTGGGAAATTGTCATCGGCGGGATACTTCTTGCATACGGTATAAAGGCCGCTCAGAAAATGGCTGAGAACGATTTTAAGGATGTTGGCCTAAAAGACATATTCAAGAAGGCACTATGTGCCATCCAATGGATGATTCGTATCGGAAAGCACATGGGCGACTTAACTATCAAAAAATTCGAAAACGTTCAATTCAAGGATGGCAATGCACTGATTGGAATTCGGAATTCTCAGGGTGAATACCTCTATGTACCTAAAGAATTTCTGGATTTTTATGCTTCGGCGAGCCCCACACTGCTAAAGAAGATGTCCGGGGTTGTAGAGGAAGAGCGATCGCTATCTGTTGGAATTTATGATGACCAGGTAGTAGCTGAAGAAACCATTACCCGCAAACATCGCCAGATATTTACCCATGAGGTAGAGGAGCCAGGAGAGGTTCTCTTTCCTGAGTTTGAGCATGGGCAAAGCGTGGTTCTTGAGGGAGAACTAACCCGTGGGAACGAAATGTCAAATACTGTTGGCATTAGTTACCAAGGACATATTCTCAATGGCCTCCCTGAAGTGGGAAGCATTGTTCGGTTCAAGCCCAGTCTCTTCCTACGTTGCAGGGTTTATGGTCGAGTAAGCAGGGAAGATGAAAAGGGAAGTTTGGATGCGCGCCGACCGCGGATCATCTTTACCAAAATCGAACGGCTTGAAAGCGACGACGACAATCATCAGTTATTCAGAGCAGACAAAGAGGGCATGTCTTGACATATCTTCCTTCGTCGCGTGAAAGTAGGAATCAAATATCAGGCTGCAAAACAAGAAAAAAACATCATCGTTATCAGATTTTAAAAATGCACCTACACAAGAGATTCAACGTCATTCATTAACAACACGGAAACCATAGAGCGAGCAGAGATTAGATTTTCTGTTCGCGCCGTTACAATTTCTAATCCCATGTTTGAAGATGCAAAACATTTTGCAGTAAGAGATGTCCTCGCTGTTGTTAACTTGCCTTTTGTTTTTGGCCTTGCATCGGCGTCCTCGAAAACGTGTTTCACACGGTCTATTAAGGTTTATCATACGATCTTTATCGATTGATCGCACACGAGATTTATGGAGCCAACCTACTTCGACCACAACGCCACCACTCGCATCGACGATGCCGTGCTGGAAGCCATGCTGCCCTATTTCCAGCAGGAATTCGGCAATGCATCCAGCCGCCATAGCTATGGCATCAATGCGCGGCGGGCGATTGATAAGGCGCGCAAGCAGGTGGCGGATGCGGTGGGAGTGCTGCCGGTGCAGGTGATTTTTACCAGCGGCGGTTCGGAAGCGAATAATTTGTTTATTCGCGGTGCGGCGGATAGTTTGAAGCCAGGGAATCTTTTTATCAGTGCGATTGAGCACCCTTGTGTGTTGAAACCGGCGCTTGCGCTGGCACGCCGCAATGGTGATGCGTGGGCGGTGCATCAATTAGCGGTGAATCCATCCGGGCAGGTTAATTGGGATGCTGCCGATGCGGCAATGAATGAACACAAGCCGGGGCTGGTTTCTGTGATGCTGGCGAATAATGAAACCGGCGTGATTCAGGATGTCGCGGGTATCGCTGAGCTGGCGCGCGCGCAGGGCGCTACCGTGCATACCGATGCCATCCAGGGATTGGGAAAAATCCCGGTGGATTTTGCCGCGCTGAAGGTGCATGCGATGACGTTGTCCGCGCACAAGATTTATGGTCCGAAAGGGGCGGCGGCTTTGATCGTGGACAAACGGTTGTTATTGAAACCGCTGATTTATGGCGGCGGGCATGAAAACGGGTTGCGTTCCGGCACCGAGAATGTGCCTGCGATTGTGGGATTTGGTGTTGCCTGCGAATTAGCCCGTTCCCGCTTGGCAGAAACTGCGCAGCCTATTTCCCAACTGCGGGATGATCTGGAAAAAGGGTTGGTTGGTATGGGGGCGGTGATTTTTGGCGCCGGGGCTGCGCGCATCCCGAACACGTGTTATTTTGCGCTGCCGGATATTGAAGGCGATACGTTAGTGGTTAAGCTGGATAAAGCCGGTTTTGCTGTCGCTGCGGGTGCTGCCTGTTCCAGCGTCAATCCGGGACAGAGCCATGTGCTGAGTGCGATGCAGATTGATCCGATGCTCGCGCGGTGTGCGGTGCGCATCAGCCTGGGAAGCAGCAACACGCTTGAGCAAGTCGAGGATTTTCTGCGCGCAATCCAACGCATTGTTGCAGAATTGCGGCAGATCAGCAGTCTTTCCATCTAAAGTGCCCTATAATCAATCCATCTATGACGAATAATCCAATCACACGACCGGACAGACACACCAAGGCCATCATTCTCAGCGCAGGGCAGGGGCGGCGGTTGCTGCCGCTGACCGAAAGTACGCCGAAGTGCCTGTTGCCGGTTGCCGATAAACCCGTGCTGGCGTGGCAGATTGATGCGTTGCTGGCGGTGGGCGTTGAGGAAATCACGATTGTCGCGGGTTTTCAGGTGGGTTTGATTGAAACGCTGTTACAACAGCGTTATGCGAATCACCCCAAGATTAAAATACTGTTCAATCCGTTTTTTGAAGTGGCGGACAATCTGGCGAGTTGCTGGATTGCGCGCGGTGAGATGACGGGCGATTTTCTGATTCTCAACGGAGATACCGTGATCGAAGCCGCGCTCATCGCGCAGGTCTTGAATTCAAAACCGGCGCCCATTACACTCAGCGTGGACTATAAAAACGCTTACGATGCCGACGATATGAAAGTGCAATTGGATCCAGACGGCTGGGTGAAACAAGTCAGCAAAATAATTCCCCCGCATCAGATTGATGCAGAATCCATTGGTCTGATTTACTTTCGCGAGCAGGGTCCAGAGCGCTTCAGCCAAGCCGTCGAATCGGCATTGCGCCATCCAGCGGAATTGAAATCATGGTATCTGTCAATTATCGATCGGCTTGCCAAGCAGCATCTGGTGAATTCTTGTTCGGTGAAAGGTTTTCGCTGGTGTGAGATCGATTTCATAGAAGACTTGGCCAAAGCGGGCATTATTTTTGATGAAAACCCATCATGAATAAACCCGTGACATCGAAATCCAACAGCCTGAATGCCACCATGCGCAAATTCGGCGCGCCGCAAACGATAATCCGTCAATATCAATATTGGTCGGTGATGCTGCGCCCGGCGCAGGCGACGCTCGGTGCGCTGGTTTTAGCCGCGCATGAACCTGCTGAAGCCTTTTCACAACTCAGTCCGGCGAGTTTTACGGAACTCCATACTATCACCGGGCATATTGAATCCGCGCTGGCAAAAGCCTTCCAGAATGACAAAATCAACTATCTGATGCTGATGATGGTCGATCCAGATGTGCATTTTCACGTCATTCCGCGTTATGCACAGCCCAGGCAGTTTGCGGATATGGAATTTATCGATGCGGGCTGGCCAGCCATGCCGAACCTGGGGCAAATCAACAAAACCGATGCGGTGATCAATCAGCGCATTATGAATTACATTCAATCCTGCTGGTCTTAAGTGAAACAATACGAGACGCCAAGTGACTGAAGAAAAACCACCCTACATCAAGGAATTCCCGTTACGCGAAGCCCATCATCTGGTGCGCGACCTGATGACGCCGAATCCATGGATTTATTGGATCGATTTTACATTTCATATCACACTGGGTTGGGTGGCATTCTTTACAACACTGTTATCACCCGCGTTTTCGCTCTGGCAACTGGGCGGATTTGTGGTGGCGGTGCTGGCGTTGTATCGCTCGGCCATTTTTGTGCATGAACTGGCGCATTTAAAGAAAGGTTCATTCACGAACTTCCGTCTTGCGTGGAATATCCTCTGCGGCGTGCCGTTCATGATCCCGTCATTTACCTATGACGGTGTGCATAATGACCACCATAAGCCGGATGTCTATGGCACCAGCGCGGATGGCGAATACCTTCCCTTTGCGACGCGCAGACCCGCGGAAATGATTGCTTATGTCTTATTGTCCTTTTTATTGCCGATTTTTCTGGTAGCGCGGTTCGTAGTGCTGACACCCTTGTGTTACTTGATTCCACCATTACGCAAGATCGTCTGGGAACGTGCTTCGTCGCTTACGATTGACCCCAACTACCGGCGCGCTGCCGATGCGATTCGCAATGATCTGAACTGGCGCCAGCAGGAAATCGCCGCCTGTCTGCTTGGTGCGGTTACCATCACGCTGGTTGTGCTGGGCATACTGCCCTATTCACTGTTGGTACTCTGGTATCTGATTTCTGTAACCGTTTACTTCCTCAATTCACTGCGTACGCTGGCTGCCCATGCCTATCGTAATCCCGGCGACCGTAAAATGACACTGGCGGAGCAGTATCTGGATTCAATCAACATACCCGGCAATTTTCTGATCACGCCGCTCTGGGCGCCGGTCGGGTTGCGTTACCATGCCACGCATCATCTTTTCATGAGCATGCCCTATCATAATCTGGGCAAAGCACAACGCCGTTTGGTCAATGGTTTGACCGATAATTCGCAGTACATTAAAACCATACGCAGTGGTTTATGGGATGCACTCAGGCGCATCTGGCATGAATCATCATCCGTATCGGATACCACCCAACGTCAATAACCGTAATGCTTCGAGCCATTGCTTCAACAGCCAACGCGCAGAAAAAGGTCACGCAGCTTGTCCTGCTGCGCCATGGCCAAAGTATCTGGAATCGCGATAAGATTTTTACCGGCTGGAGTGATGTTGCCTTGAGTCCCAAGGGCGAAAGAGAAGCTGAACAGGCTGCGTATTTACTGAAGCAGGCGGGCTTTACATTTGATCTGTGTTTCTCTTCTACCTTGCAACGCGCGAGAACCACATCACGGATCGTTTTGGCTTCAATGCAGTTAAATGAAATACCGGTTCATGAAAGCTGGCGATTGAACGAACGTCATTATGGTGCACTGGAAGGGATGGAACGTTGGCAAGCCATTAAGAAATTTGGTATCTGGCCCATCCTGGGCTGCCAAATCAAATTTGATGCGGCGCCTCCGTATCTGGATTCTCAGGATCCGCGTTTTCCCGGAAATCAATCCGGCTACACCGGTATTAATAAAGATGAACTGCCTTTGGGGGAGAGTATGCAACAAACCCTCGCGCGCTTTCAGCCTTACTGGCAGGAAACCATCCAGCCGGAAATACAGCAAGGGAAACGTGTGCTCATCGTTTCCCACAAAAATACCCTGCGCACGTTAATGATGCTATTAGATCACCTTACCCCCGGACAGGTCATGAAATTATCATTGGCCACCGGCCGGCCATTGGTTTACGAACTGGATCAGCAACTCAATGCTATTCGGCATTACTACGTGGACCATCTCAAATAATCCACCTGCAGCATGTCGATCCGCTATAGTTTTCAACCCATCGTCGACAACCATGCGAAAATCCTGATTCTTGGTAGCATGCCGGGACAGGCTTCATTAGCGGCAAACCAATATTATGCGCATCCCCGCAACGCCTTCTGGCCGATCATGGCGCAATTGCTGCAATTCAATCCGGATGTATCGTACACAGAGAAAATTACGGCGCTAAAATCATCGCAGATAGCCTTATGGGATGTGCTCAGATCCTGTCATCGCATAGGAAGCTTGGATTCTAGTATTGAAGCGGATACGCAAACAATCAATGACTTTCAATCTTTTTTCCCGGAACACAGAGAAATTACCCATGTATTTTTTAACGGCGGGAAAGCGGAAGCTTGTTTTAAACGCTATGTCTTACCAGAGGATAACTTGGGTTTGCTGAGATTCACTCGTTTGCCCTCCACAAGCCCTGCCAATGCCCGATTGTCTTTCGAAGATAAATACAAAATATGGCATGAAATGATTCACTCGGCGTTTGGACCAGATAAGCCATTCCAAAAATAAGCCCCCGGAAAAATACTTGACGGCAATGCATGGGATGCGTTTTACTTATATTGTGTCAGTCCGCTGTGACGATTCGATATTTAACTGAAAGGAGTCAATTCGATGAAAAAGCTTGTTATTATTGCGCTGGTTATTTTTGCCGCTGGATATATCACCTTAATGGTTCAATATTTCTAGGAAGTTCCAGGGCCAGAGATAACACAAAATAACCTAAACTCCGGGCATAAAAAATCCATGAGAGCAAATTGAAGAAGGATTTGATCTTTGCAGTGTGCCGGTAGCTATCTATGCCTTTGTTAAAAACAAATTGCTTTATTTTCATTATTTTAACCGTTGCAACTCTAATTTCCCATACGAGAATTCCCCAATATGAGCAGATTGCGCCTGACCTTTTAACTGCTCACTGGCAATTCAAAACATCAGAAAGCAATTGGGTCAACATCACGGAAAATGGATTGAGCCTTTTGGCCAATGACGCAAAAACCGGTGTCAACACTTTTCAGGACCTTCCGCTGGTTAAACCTGGCGCTACCTTGCTCGTATCCGCCGATGTTAAATGTACGAATGTAGTGGCAGGCGCTAAACCCTGGAGCTTGGCCAGAATTATTCTGGCACAAAATGACGGGGAAAAAGACCGGTGGGATTTGCCACATACGGTTGTCGCTCTGGCTGGAACCACTGATTGGAAGCATTACCGCACAGCTTTTACCATTTCACCGGAAACCAAAAGCATCCGCTTGTTTGCTCAACTAAGTCAATCTACCGGATCACTTCAGATAAAAAATTTACGGGGCTATCCTGTCCATGTGAACCAGGCGTATATCGAGGCAAGCGCTATTATTCTTTCTGCATGGAGTGCTTTTTTCCTGCTGCTGGCGGGCTCATGTCTTTTCATCCGCGGAAAAACTATCCTCTTCCGCACATTGCTGCTAACCACATTCATCGTCATTGTCGCCGGGATATCCCTGCCAGGTGATTTGAAAAATCAGGTTTCCGATGAAGTCAAAGTTCAGATTGATGCAGAAAGCGAGTCATTTAGAACGGCCATTCCCTGGGATTTATCCAAGGTCTGGCATTTCTGCTTTTTTTTCTTGTTTGGCCTGGTCTTGTGTTTTTTGATGACAAAGGAACCCATCATCCAGGTGGCGGCTATTATTCTGATGCTGGCTGGCGGCACTGAGATGGCACAACTCTATATTGACGGACGATCTCCGCTTATCACCGATTTTTTTATTGATGCGGCAGGCGGGCTGTTAGGCATCACGCTAATCAAATCAATCGGCGCGAATAAAAATACTGTTGCAATCTGAATGCAATCAATGATCATTCCCCTGGAAAGATCTCATCGCTTTTGATATAAAATTATTCGCCGGTGACTACTTGATTGCGCCCCAATTCTTTTGCCTTATATAAGCGTGCGTCAGCGATAGCCATATGACCTGGTCAAGTAAAACCGGACACCCCAGTTAAGCAACTTTCATCGTTTTTGCTGCTTCAGCTTCATATTGGTTCGGACTTTTGTAATCCAGGTATGAATGCAGTCTTTGGTTGTTATAAAACAC
>NZ_JAKFWH010000020.1 GCF_021731985.1 Nitrosomonas sp. | reverse complement strand
TTAACGACTTGCCATTGCTGGTCTCCCGTTGCGGCCACTTGCGGCAAATGTGTAATGCATAATACCTGGCGTTCTTTTCCCAGTTTCTTTAATAAATTACCGACAGTTTCAGCAACTTGTCCGCCAATCCCAACATCAACTTCATCAAAAATGAGCGTTGGCACCACACCAACTTTGCTGGTTATGACTTGTATTGCCAGACTGATACGTGACAATTCGCCGCCCGAGGCTACTTTTGCCAGAGACCGTAACGGTAATCCTTTATGTGCTGCAACCTGAAATTCAATCTGCTCCAAACCATTCGCATTACCCTGCTCCAGTGACGTCAATGCCACAGAGAATTCCCCTCCAATCATTGCAACCATCTGCATCGCAGCACTCACCTGCTGGGATAATGCTTTACTGGCTTTTTGACGTGCGGCGCTTAATTCTTTAGCTTGTTTGTGATACTCAGCCTGCGCATCGGCTTCAAGTGCTTGTAAATGACTGATATCTGAATCTGAACCCAACGTTTCCAGTTGATGCGTAATCGTCTCAAGCAATTGCGGCAGCTCTTCCGGTGTAACACGAAATTTTCTCGCTATTGTATGAACCGCTAACAGCCGTTGTTCAATATCTTGTAAAACCTGAGGATCCAAATCCAGGTGCTGGTGGTAGTGTTTCAGTTCGTAAACACTTTCTTGTAATTGAATTTGCGCCGAATCCAAAAAATCGGTGATTGTTTTAAGCTGACTATCATACTCAAGCAAATTTTGCAGTTGCCCATTCACGGTATTAATCTGTGCCAGTACCGCATTTTCACGCTCGGATAAGACATCTATTCCCATTTCCGCCGCTGCCTGTAAAGCAGCCACATGAGATAACCGGCTTTGGTCTGCCTGCAATGCCTGCCATTCTTCAAGCGTAAAATTTAGCGCTGATAATTCGTGCCGCTGCCAATCAAGTTGTTCGCGCTTGTCACGTGATTCCACCGCTCGTTGTTCCATCGCAATTCTTTGCTGATAACACTCTTGCCAGTTTTGGTAAGCCGTTTTGACCGCGCGCGCCAAATCACCGCACGCGGCAAAGGCATCAAGCAGTTCACGTTGCGCATCTTTCTGCAACAGAGACTGGTGTGCATGTTGGCTGTGGATGGCTATCAGATATTCGCCTGCACTGCGCAGTTGCTGCAATGTCACCGTGTGCCCATTGATATAGCTGCGCGAGCGGCCGTTGGATTCAATAATACGGCGCATCAGACAACTATCAGGATCACCCTGCAAATCATTTTCTTCCAGCCAATGCAGTAGCCCCGGCAAACGGCTGATATCGAATGTCACATTGATTTCAGCACGCTCACAACCCAGGCGTATCTGACTGGTATCGCCGCGCTCCCCCAAAGCAAGCATCAGTGCGTCGATCAGAATGGATTTTCCCGCTCCCGTTTCTCCGGTCAACACCGTGAAGCCGGGCATAAAATCCAGTTCAATCCGGTCAACAATGACAAAATCTTTGATGGCCAGGTGTTTTAGCATAATTGCACATTCTGTGGAGTCATCAGGGAAATTCACTCCAACCCAGTTTTTCTCTTAGCATCCGATAATAACTGTGATTCACCGAATGTAACAGCCGCACTGTTTTGGGAAAACGCCGCACGACAACACTGTCCGTCTGCTCCAGATCATAACAAGAATGACTGTCACAATTAATGCGCACATTGACCGCACTTTGCATCTGGATTTCAACACTGGCATCCGGCCCGATGACAATCGGACGGTTGCTGAGCGTATGCGGGCAAACCGGAACCAACGCAATCAGATCCAGACTGGGGTGTAGGATGGGGCCACCAGATGATAGCGCATAGGCTGTTGAACCGGTCGGCGTGGTTACGATCAATCCATCAGAACGCAGTGTATTCACATATTCGTTATTGACCTTCACCTCAAACTCAATCATGCCACTGCTCATGCCGCGATACAGCACTACGTCATTAAGTGCCAAGCTACCGAAAACACTGGCGCCGTCACGAATAATTTCAGCATATAGCAACATGCGACGTTCCGTGGTGTAATTTCCTGCCAGTATTTCATCAAGTGTTTCAAACATGGTGTCCACGGATAAATCTGTGAGGAAACCAAGCCGCCCTTGATTAATACCGATTAACGGCACATCATATGAAACCAGCATGCGGGCGATATTTAACATCGTACCGTCACCACCCACAACAACGGCGAGATCGGCCTTCTCACCAATTTCTTCCAGGGACAGCACTGGATATTTGTCACTACAAATATGTGATGCTGTGAGATGATCAAGCAAGATCTTATGGTTCTTCCTCGTTAGATACTCGGCAAGATTGAGAAGCGGTATCGCGATTTCCGGATTCTTATGTTTACCGATCAACGCAATAGTTGTAAATGGCGAATTCATTACTTGGGTTATCGTTGGCTATTATTGATTGTATTGGGATTAGAATTAAATATAAACGTTAAATTACCGTTAAAAAATAGGTTAGTTAACAAGCCAGCCAGGCAAAATTGTATAAATAGCCTTTTACACACACTCAACCTGAAATATTAAATTTCCTAGAAAAACACCTTAATTCACACTAAAACTCAAATCCATAGCGGATATGCCGGTATCCGGAAAGTTTAGCATAGATGAGATGAGACAAAATTACTGCTTACAACCAAACTATGAAACCTGTTGATTCGTGTAGAATTACACCATGTTAAATGAACGTGCTCAAATATTATTAAAAACACTGGTAGAACGATATATCCACGAAGGTCAACCCGTTGGTTCCCGTGCTCTTTCAAAGTTCTCCGGATTGGATTTAAGCCCTGCAACTATCCGTAACGTCATGGCAGATCTTGAAGAAATGGGATTGGTGACCAGTCCGCACACTTCAGCCGGAAGAATCCCAACTCCCCAAGGCTATCGTCTTTTCGTCGACACATTGCTAGTGGTCAAAACACTGGATAAAGTTGAACTGAATCATCTGGAAAATCAATTACACCCTGACAATCCTTCGCGTTTGATCAATGTCGCTTCGCAATTGCTTTCGGAACTAACCCGTTTTGCCGGTGTTGTCGTAACGCCCAAACGCAAAGGCGCTGTATTTCGCTATATTGAGTTTATGGCCTTATCAGAAAAACGCATTTTGCTGATCATCGTAACGCCGGAAGGAGATGTGCAAAATCGCATTATCTTTACCAATATACCTTACAGCCAATCCGATCTGATTGAAGCCGGAAACTTTATCAATCAGCACTATGCAGGCTGCACTCTGGATGGAATTCGCGGCCGTCTGGATAACGAACTCAAACAATTGCGCAGTGAAATGATCATTCTGATGAGTGCAGCCATTGAAGCGGGCGGTGATGCCGTCAATGAAAGCAGTGAAGCAGTGGTCTTGGCCGGTGAACGAAATCTGCTTCAGGTTGAAGATTTATCGGATAATCTAATCAGTCTGAAAAAATTATTTGAATTGTTCGAACGTAAAACCAAGCTGTTACAGTTACTCGAATTAAGCCGACAAGCACATGGCGTCAAGATTTTTATTGGTGGAGAATCCGATGTGGCATCGCTGGAAGAATTCAGTGTAGTGACGGCACCTTATGAAATTGAAGGAGAGATCGTCGGTACAGTCGGTGTTATCGGCCCCCGGCGCATGGCATATGAACGTATCATTCCGATTGTCGAGATTACCGCAAAACTCCTTTCCAGCGGCTTATCACAGCATTAATCCAATATGTTTTAGCGATACACTCGTCGCTGATATTATTGAAACATCGCTGCTTCACAGAAATTTATTACCTTAAACAAATTAGACTCTCATACTTATAACTATGACTTCCAAATCCATCTATCAACACGGATCGCCGAATCGAACCGGTGTGCTACTCATTAATCTGGGAACACCTGATGCACCGACTGCTCAGGCACTGCGTCCTTATCTACAAGAATTCCTCAGTAATCCTCGGGTAATTGAAATACCCAGACTGATCTGGTGGCCCATCCTGCACGGCTTTATATTACCTTTCAGACCTAAAGCATCGGCTGAAAAATATGCAAAAATCTGGATGCCGGAAGGCTCTCCGCTCAAGGTTCATACCGAACGGCAAACAAAATTACTGCGGGAAGCATTACAGGCACAGCTGCAAAACCCGCCCATAGTTGAATACGCCATGAATATAGGAAAGCCTTCTGTTGCAACAGTTATGACAAAAATGCAAGAACAGGGTTGCGAGCGCATTCTCGTCATTCCACTCTTTCCTCAATATGCTGCCAGCAGTACTGCTGCTGCGATGGGTAATGTTTTTTCGGTATTAAACCGGATGCGCAATTTACCCTCCATTCGTACCGTTAAGCAATATCATGATCATCCGGGCTATATCGCAGCACTAGCACAGAATGTTCAGGATTACTGGGGCGTACATGGCCGTCCTGACAAACTGATTATTAGCTTTCACGGCACCCCGCGCGCAAGCCTGGATAAGGGTGACCCCTACCACTGTGCCTGCCAAAAGACGGGACGATTACTGGCTGAAGCATTGGCTTTAGACCCAAACCAATATTCCGTTTGCTTTCAATCACGCTTCGGCAAAGCCAAATGGCTGACACCATATACCGCGGTAACACTGGAGCAACTGGGCAAGGAACAAACACAACGTGTCGATGTGATATGCCCGGGCTTTGTATCCGATTGCCTAGAAACTCTGGAAGAAATTGCCATAGAAGCGAAAAACACTTTTATACAGGCGGGTGGCAAGGAATTTCATTACATTCCCTGCCTCAATGAACGTAGCGACTGGATCCGGGCGCTGGCCGATATTACCTGCACGCATCTGCAAGGATGGCTGGATATAGCAGTTACCGAGGAAGCAGCGCAATTATCCAGGAAACTGGCATTAGAAATGGGTGCGAAAGACTAGAGATTCCCCCTCGGCAAAGCCGAGGGAATTATTGATTTTGAACAATCAATGACCGGATTGGCGCATATGTTTCATGGCTTCTTCAGTATGCTTGGCAGATTCAGGTCCATGCCCCATATCAGCATGTTTAATCGATTCTTCCAAATGCTTGATCGCTTCATCCATATGCTTATGCGATGCCGCATGGTCATCTCTTGACGCCTTAGCATGCGCTAAACTGTCTTTGGCATGCTGGAGCGCGTCTTTGGCATGCCCCATTTCTCCATGCGCTTGGGCTTTGCCTGCATGCTCCATCGCTTCTGAGGTATGCCCTGCATCAGATGCCCAAACCTGAGTACTCATAAAAAATACCAATGTTCCTGCTGCAATCGTTGTTGATATAGCTCGCATGATAATTACTCCTGTCTTAACAACATGTTAATAATATGAACACTTCTGGGAAGATCCCAACAGCCGGACTGCAACTTCGAGGAAAAACCTGCAACACACCTCTCGAAGTTAATCAGTTCAGCACATTCTCAGTATATACCCAAACCTTATTCTTTCGTACCAATGTTCCAAATGGTTGATGTGCATCAATTGTTGTTTCGATCATCATCAATCTTTCTGCATTACAAAATTTAAAAAAACTACTCTCTCAATTTTTTATTCGCGATCTTTTGCAATATCTCGACATCTTTCTTTATTCAGTTTCCATTCATACCGCCTGTGTAAATTAACACCAACAGGAATGAATCTAAGCCGATTAACTGAAAGGAGATATAAAATGGAAATCCCAGAAAAAACAATGTTGGCCAGCGTTTTAATCATGGTGTTATTAGCATTTACGTTAGCAGCGCCCACATTAGCGCAAGCGGGCAGAGATCATCATGGCCATCATCGTCACGGCCATCACCACCAAAAACACCACAACCATTTGAATGGATACAATTATGTTTATAGTCAACCTCGTGGCTATAACCGGTCATACTACCCGCAACCACGGTATAACTATTACTATCCAGCACCGGTTTATGGCGCTCCTCCTCATGGAATGATGGGCATTGATACCGGAAATGCGAGCTTTATGTTACGCTTCTGAAACGAATAAATGGTAATAGGCACGGTTGCAGTACCTATTATCGTTCGGCTTCTACCCTCAGTACGCAGGACTGTTGAGTTATGAATAGATGGCAAGAAATTTTAGTGATTGTGATGTTAATGACTGGCTCAATCACTCAAGCAATGGCCGAATGGCAAAACAACGCTACAAACTATTATCGCACTGGCAGCAACCCGCTCACTGGCATCACCGAGCAAAAAGCGATTACGATTGCACAACAGCATTTAAAAGGCCGTGTGCTCGCAATCAATCATACTGAAAATATCTACCGCATTAAAATACTCAACAATCAAGGAACAGTACACACTATCCTAATCAATGCGACGGATGGATCGGTAATATCCACTCACTAATTCAGATCTTCCTCCTTTAAAATTCAAGAATAACGAAATGCGCATTCTAGTCATCGAAGATGAAATCAAATTGCAAAACCAGATTCGCCAGCAACTGGAATCCGTTGGCTATATGGTGGACACCTGCAGTGACGGCGAAGAAGGATTATTTTTTGCCACGGAATACCCTTTGGATGCCGCCATTATTGATATCGGATTGCCCGGCAAATCCGGATTGGAAATTATCAAGGCGCTGCGTGAGCAAGGCAGTCTGTTGCCCATTCTGATCTTAACCGCTAGAAGCGGCTGGCAAGACAAAGTTCAAGGCCTGGAAATGGGGGCAGATGATTACCTCACCAAGCCGTTTCAAATGGAAGAACTGCAAGCCAGAGTCAAAGCACTGCTGCGCCGCGCAACCGGCATACCGCAAACATTATTAAAATGCGGCCCCATCACATTGGATGTCACAACTCAATCGGTTACTGTCAATGGAGAAATCATTGAATTGACCTCATTTGAATACCGCCTGCTGGAAGAATTAGTACGCCATCATGGCGAAATTCTCTCCAAACATACATTGGCCGATTATCTTTATCCGCACGATGAAGACCGTGACAGCAATGTACTCGAAGTCATGGTCGGGCGTTTGCGCCGCAAATTGGATCCCCAAGGCACACTGAATCCGATTGAAACCATGCGTGGACGAGGTTATCGCTTTACTCTGACTTGCAACAAATCCTCATGATGTCTTTAAATCAACGTGTTCTGCTCAGTGCAACCCTAGTTCTACTGATTTTTATCGTCGGAATTGCATTGGCATTGGATCGCGCATTTTATGACAGTGCCCGTTTAGGTGTGCAAGATCGTTTGCTCACGAAGCTGCTCATGCTAATGGGCGATGCGGAAGTCGAAGATTCCGGCGTATTGGATATACCAACCAACCTGCTTGATGCAGAATTTGGTCATCTGAACTCAGGCGCTTATGCATTTGTCATTGATCATACCAATACCATTGCCTGGCAATCCACCTCTTCGCTCAATAAACCAATCCCGGAAGTACCTTTACTTGAAAAAGGAAAAAAAGAATTTGCACAAATCAGGATCGACGGCGAATCCCATTTCATATACAGCTTCGGCGTCGCATGGGCGACACAATCCGGCAGCTATCCGCTAACTTTCAATGTCATCATAGACACCGTGTTGTTTGAAGCGCAAATCGAACGTTATCGCGAAGACCTATGGGGATGGCTCAGTGTCATGGCTGTATTGTTATTGGTCACGCAAATGCTGGTATTACGCTGGGGTTTGCAACCAATGCGAAAAGTTTCCACCGAGCTTGCAGCGATTGAATCCGGTCAGCAGGAAAACCTGAAAGGTATTTATCCCAGCGAACTAAAGCTGTTAACCGATAGCATCAACTCTTTGATCAACCACGAACACAAACAGCAGAAACGCTACCGTAACGGACTGGCCGATTTGGCGCACAGTCTCAAAACACCACTCGCCGTTCTTCAGGGAGCAATCCATGGCGAAGAAGACGAAAAAAACCGGCACAAAACGATTCAAGAACAAATTGACCGCATGGATAACATCATCCAATATCAGCTGCGCCGCCCCGCAACCGCGGGCAGCTCCCCAGGCATGGGGCTGATCACTTTACGCCCAATGGTCGACAGAATTGTAAATACCGTTGCAAAAGCTTATCGCAACAAGCGCCCGGAAATAACCATCGATATCGACGATGCTATTAGTCTGCGTATTGATGAAGGCGACTTAATGGAATTGCTCGGCAATCTGGTCGACAACGCTTTTAAATGGTGCAGCCACAACATCCATGTATCCGCCGAATATCAGGAAAACCAAGTGGTTATCCAGGTTACGGATGATGGCCCCGGCATCCAGCCGCATGAAATCGCCAGAATTCTGGAGCGTGGCGTGCGTGCCGACCAATCCACGCCCGGTCACGGCATTGGCTTAGCCATTGTCCGCGATATCGTACAGGTCTACGGTGGAGAGCTGGCGATTAGAAATAATCCAACCAGTGGTCTCTGCGTTACCTTGCGCTTAAAGAAAAGCAAGTAATCCTAATTGGTTTAGCTCGAATCTGCGCAATCAGCAATTCCTTCTCAAGCTTTTATCAGCGTCCATGTGCCAATAATGATAAATCCAGCACCCGCAATATAGTGCAAGTGTTTTTCGCTGATATAGTCGGAGATAACACTGCCCGCCAAAACACCAATAGCGGAAGTCGCTATCAATGCCAATGATGCACCGAAAAATATCGTCCACTTGTTGACTTCCTTGTCGGCAGCAAACAGCATCGTTGCCAATTGCGTTTTATCTCCCAGCTCCGCAATAAACACAGTGGCAAAAACCGTCAATAATATTTTGTAATCCATACTTAAAACCTGTAGAAGTGAAATGATTCCTTGCGTAGCAATACACGTTAGTTATTGAGCAACAGCAGTATTATCAATAATGTAGTGCCTCTGATTGACCTTAAACAGAATCATTCATGTTTCTAATTCTGTTGATTAACGAGTAATTTCTCAAACTCTTCCATTGAGATAGCCTCTGAATAATAAAAACCTTGCGCATAGTCACAACCAAATTGAATCAGTAGATCCTGCTGTTCCAGCGTTTCAACACCTTCAGCGATCGTATTAATATCCAATTTGTGCGCCATGACAATAATGGCCTCAACCAGCGCACGGTCCGTTTCATTGTTAATCAGATTGCTAATGAAAGAACGATCTATCTTAAGATAATCGATGTCAAATTTCTTGAGATAGGAAAGTGAGGAAAAACCAGTGCCAAAGTCATCGATAGAAACTTCTATTCCTGCATTACGATACTCCAGCAATCGATCTTTTACATTGCTCGCATCTTTCAACAACAACCCTTCGGTAATTTCCACATTGATACTATTTCCAGGCAATCCTAACTGAGCAAGACTTGCAGACCAGGAATGGTTACTAAAAAACTTAAACTGAATGGGTGACACATTGACACTCACTTGGATGAGATAACCGAATAGGTTGAGCCACTGTTTAATGTCAAAACAAACTTGCTGAAACACCCATTCGCCAATTTCCTGAATTAAACCGCTTTCCTCTGCAAGCGGAATAAAGATTGACGGTTCAATCATGCCGCGTTCCGGGTGTTTCCAGCGTAATAGGGCTTCCGCTTTGATGATGCGTTTACAAAATAAATCCAGAATCGGTTGATAGTAGACTTGCAGCTCATTATTCACCAACGCGCTCCTGAGATGATGTGTCAGTATCATTTTCTCAAAGGCTTCATATTGCATGGAACGCGTGAAGTAACAAAAACGGCCACGCCCTTCCATTTTCGCCTTGTACATTGCTTGATCCGCATGTTTCATTAAGCTTTCTATGTCAGCTCCATCCTGCGGATAAAGCACGATACCGATACTGGTTGAAATGTACTGTTCGACCTGATTTTGATCCAGAACAAATGGTTCGTTGAGTATCTGAATAATATTCTGCGCGATCGTCTCAATACGTGATCTGCTAACATCCGGCAAAATCACAGCAAATTCATCTCCACCCAGACGTGCTACGGTGTCGGTTTCCCGTACACATTTTGTAATTCGCAGGGAAACTTCCTTAAGCAGCTTATCCCCAACAGCATGGCCAAGCGTGTCATTGATATCCTTGAAATGATCCAAGTCAAGAAACAGCAATGACAGCAGAGAACCATTACGGCGTGATTTTCTGATTTCCTTATTCAACTGATACTTGAATAAATTTCGATTGGGTAAACGAGTCAGTTCATCGTAATTCGCTTGCGCCAAGTACAGTTCATCCAGCTTTTTCTTCTCGGTAATATCAGAAAATTGTGCGACATAACAATAAATGCGCTCATTGGATTGACGAATAACACTAATGTTCAGCCATTTTGCTTGAATACTGCCATTTTTGTGTATATCCCAAATCTCACCTTGCCAGTGATCTTCGCTAAGCAGCTTTTGCCACATCTTCTGGTAAAAAGCTTTTTTGTGGCGTCCAGATTGGAAAATACGCGGATCCTTGCCGATCACGTCTGCCAATTCATAGCCCGTGACACGGGTAAAGGCCGGATTAACAGCCATTATCAGATTATTCTCATCGGTAACCATGATCGCTTCATTACCAAATTGGTAAATTGCCGATGCCAAACGCATAGAATCGTTTGCTTGCTTTTGTTCCGTAATATCTTGATAGATACCGAGCACACCGATGACTTCCTGGTGCGTGTTACGCAACGGTATTTTGGAAGTTTGCAGCCAAATGGTTTTCCCATCAGAAACATTCCGTAACTCTTCATAGTTAAGCTTGGGGATACCGGAATCGATCACCTGCCGGTCATCATGCCGATAAAGTTCCGCTTGCTCCTTTGTCCAACTTAAATCATAGTCAACTTTACCGATAATCTCACGAGGAGATTCCACGCCAGCATCTTTGGCGAAGTTCGGATTACAACCCAGATAATGCAAATCCTTATCTTTCCAGAAAATCCCCGCCGGTACTGTATCAACAATAGTTTTGAGCAAGTTACGTGATTCGGACAACGCAGCCTCCTTTTCCCGGCTTTCCGTTATATCACTTCTATAACCGATCACCTCTATGGAATTGCCGTTCATCCCCGGAATCATATATAGCTCATCTCTGATCCATTTCCAGCTGCCGTCCCGGTGTTTAAACCGGTACTCATGCAGCTGCATACCGGAGAAATACAACAGCGGGAAATTGGCAAACACTCGATCACGATCTTCAGGATGTAAATGATCGGCCCAGAAGTTTGGCTTGGTGAGAAACTCCTCCACGGTATAACCAAGAATTTTAGTCAAATTCGTACTGATAAATTTCGCCGAATAAGGAGAGAAGACATCGCAGGTATAAACAATTACCGGAGAGAATAAAAATAAATAATCCTCCCGGTTGTTGGGCGCGCTCAGGGTAATTTCCGGTTGCTTGTGCTGCATACTATCGATCAGAAAGATGCGAATAATCGAACTACCCGTCTCATCGCTCTGATGCTGGTATTGTAATTGCACCTGTAAAGCGGTGCCATCATAACGTTGCAATAGCAGTTGTAAACTTCCTTGCTCGTTGTGTTTACTGACACATAAACTCCAGCGATCCTGATCTTCACGCGCCACGAAAGCGGAAAAATCTCTCTGCAGTAGCTTGTTTCGCTCCATTCCAAGAAACTGGGAAACGATCGGATTTATTTCCAAAATCTTGCCGTTTTGCGTAAGGGTTAGATAGCCAATTGTAGAAGATCTATTCGCTTCGATCATTTTATCTGTCTAATATGCGGTTATATAGCGTGGATCTAAATAGTAATAAGTAGGGTTTTGGCCCGCTAGCGTAACATACAGGGACACCTACTGTTTTGCCAAGCATTCAGCCGATGATTTTACGAAAGTAAAAATTACAGCCATGCGTCTGGATTCACTGGCTGTGATCCGCCTAATACCGGAAACTTCATTAAACAGCCGCAATCCTAGAAAATTTCACGCCTTTTGAACACCCGTTCATCATTTGGCAGCAACAATCCCTGCATTCTTATTAACAAAACGAATGCGTTCAATAATCTGCTCACTTAACTCATCGTCGAACACACCGGCAACACCCAATTCATGATGACGATTAAAAGGTGCCACAAAAATCACTTTAGGTTCCATGACGCCATTTTTCACCAGATATTCAACAATCTCGTTCAAAAATGCCATTTGATCCGCGTTCAATGCGGGGAATTTGGTTAAAAATCCGGCAAACACGGCTTTCGCCGCATTGCGGTCCAGCCCGACAATTGAGCGCACCAATTTTCCCAGCGGTTCTTTACCATAGATTTTTGGATATTCTTCTTTAGGAATCGGGCCGTCTTGTGCAAACAGTATGGTTTCCAGTGCGGCGATATCGATCAATGTGATCGGTTCGTTATTTTTCAGGCGACGGATCGTCACATGATCCTGATGCTCACGGATAAAGCGCTGCACGCGATTGCGGTAGTTTTGTAAATTTGGATCAAGCTTAACAACTTCGTATATGGCGGAATCTTCTTTAGCCAAGTGATCGGTAAAGTTAGTATAAACATCCACTTTTTTCTCAGCATCGACAAACCGGATCAATCCCCGCAGCTTCACCCTGACTCCTTCCAGCATCGGCAACGTAACATCCTGCCACCAGGCATCGGTTTGCAATTCCTGGATTAGTGCCAATAGCGCCGCCACGCTTGGAATCGCCGATTTCTCTTCCAATCCTTGGGCTATTTCGCGCACTTTGAATTGATCGTGTGCTTGCGATGGATTGTTCTGCAATAGCGCGATTTGCAGATTCAGGATCAGCAAATCAAAGCGGCGCGCGAATTCGTCGTCATCATCTACGGCGGGCAATCCGCTGATCTGCTCGGCAAGTACGTTCGCATCGTTTTGATCCAGTTCCTGCCAAATAGCTTTCTGCGCATATTTCTCCACCGCCTGACGCTGTTTCCGGACGATGAAATTATTCAGATCCAGCGAAGCCACCACAGTATGCAATCGGTCTTTCAGTTGTTTTGAAAAAGTTGCCGTCGCCTCATCCTGCGGATGCCCATTTTGCAACGCAAACGCCAATTCCAGCCGCCGCTTGAAAATCTTTTGTTTCACCGATTCCTGCGCTATGGAATCATAACCGGCGGGATGCGCGTCAAAGAACTCCAGATTCTGGCAGTAATCGAAAATGATGAATTCCTTTTTGTGCTCGCCGGGGGCGAACAAATCCTCACACAAGCGCGTGCCACGCCCGATCATCTGCCAGAACTTGACGCGCGAGCGCACCAGCTTGAAAAACACCAGATTGACCACTTCCGGCACGTCGATGCCGGTATCCAGCATATCGACCGACACCGCAATCTGCGGAAATTGGTGCTTGAGGCTGAACTCATCGATCAGGTCTTGTGCGTATTTCACCGAAAAATCGATTTTCTGGCAGAACTTGCCCGCATAATGCGGATAATTCTTGTCGAACTGCTCGACGATAAAATCCGCGTGCTTGCTATTTTTGGCAAAAATGATCGTCTTGCCCAGTTTGTCGCCGCCTTCCACCTTAATGCCGTTTTCCATCAGGTGCATCAACACCTTGTTCACGGTATCCACATTGAACAACCACTGGTTCAGCGCGGGTGGGTCGATGGCTTCCTTCAGCTCGCCGCTTTCCTCATCGTAGAAACGTTCCTGCTGTTCGTATTCTTCCTGTTCTTGCGGCGACAAATCGTGGTAACGGATGCCCTCGCGCTGAAATTTGAGCGGCACCGAAATCGCTCGCGGCGGTACCAGAAAACCGTCCGCTACGGCTTGTTCCAGTTCATACGCATACGTCGGCTGATGGTCATCAAGTTCAAATAACTGGTAAGTATTACGATCCACCTCGCCGCGCGGCGTGGCGGTTAGTCCCAGCAACAGCGCATCGAAATAATCAAAAATCGCGCCATACTTTTGGTACACCGAACGGTGCGCCTCGTCGATGATGACCAGATCGAAATGCGCCACGCTAAAGGGTTCTTTGAGTTCGCGCCGCGTGCCGTCGATGCAGTTCAACATCGTGGGATACGTCGAAAATAGCACCCGTGCATCTTCCTCGGTTTTGTCGAGCAAGCTCGCCACCGACACATGCGGCAAGTGTTTGTTGAATTCGCGCTTGGCTTGTCGTACCAGCGCCTTGCGGTCAGCCAGGAACAACACGCGCCGCACCCAGTTGGCGCGCATCAGCATGTCCACCAACGCAATCGCCAGCCGGGTTTTGCCGGTGCCGGTGGCCATCACGATCAGACTTTTGCGTTTACGGTCGCGGCCAAAGTACTCCATGACACGTGCCGCAGCTTCTCTCTGGTAATGACGATTGGTGATTTCCTGCTTGGGTAGTAATCCGCTCAACGACTGGCGCGCCGCGCGTTGATGAATGCGCCATTGCAATTCTTCACGCGTGGCAAAGCCCTGTACCTCGCGCGGCGGGTAAAAGCTGTCGTCCCACAGCCAGGTGGTGTAACCACTGGAATAATAAATCAGCGGGCGCTGGCCAAATTGCTGTTCCAGGCAATGCGCGTACAATTCCGCCTGATGCTTGCCGATGGCCGGATCTTTGCGGGTCTTTTTCGCTTCCACCAGCGCCACCGGTTTGCCATCGTCGCCCCACAGCACATAATCCACATGACCCGTGCCGTTGCGCACACCGCTTGCCGTCGGCATGCATTGCCGCACTTCAAATTCCTCCACGTTGGGCGCTTTCGGGTCCCAACCGGCCTCGCGCAGCATCACGTCGATCATCAGTTCGCGCGTCTGTGCTTCGGTGTATTCACTGCTGCCAATGGTTTTCTGGTTGGTTTGCTTGAGTTGTTGCAATGCTGTCAGTTGCGCGCGCAACTGAGCCAGCTCGGTTTCGGTGCGCGTCAATTTTTCCTGCGCCACCACTGCGGCGGCATCCTTGGCGGCCAGTTCTTGCTGGATTTGCTCCAGTTGCTGTATGGTCAGCGGCTGAGTTTGTGCTTCAACCTGTGGCAACCAATCGGCTTGGAACGGCTGCGGCACAGCATTGTCGCGCGTATACACACGCGACAACCAGCCGAGAAAACTGTGCAGCGCCATCGCAGCTTTCAGGCTTTCCTGCGTGGAAATATGCTGGTCACCATGCGCGGCGACATTGCCGAGCCGGTGGATGAATTGGATGTCGTGAAACAATCCCTGGCGGATGGCATTCGCAAACGTCGGCTCGTGAATCATCGCCGCTAGGCTTTTTTCATACGGGTGTTTCAGCGATACATCGTTGGCAAACAGCCAGCGCAGCGACAATTCCAACGTGCGGCGAGCATAAATCGCCGCCGCGCGCGGATCGCGCAAGGCATAACTTTCCGCCTGACGGGCGTCGTTCAACAGAAAATCCCAGTGTTTTGCTAGAAAGTTAAAGTTAGACGGTTTCACAACAATGTAGCCATTAAAATTGTCATCAACAAACACTGCCTTTACAAAAGACTCTCGTACAAATCCTTCCAATCAGGATTAACCGTTTCGATTCTGCTGATTTTCCAGGCACGTTTCCAGTTTTTCATCGCTTTTTCCCGGCTGATTGCCGAATCCATCGTTTCATGCAACTCATACCAGACCAACTGATGCACCTGATATTTCTTGGTAAAACTCTCCACCAAATCATTCTTGTGCTCCCAAACCCGCCGGATGAGATTCGATGTCACGCCAATGTATAACGTACCATTCCTTTTGCTGGCCAGCATATAAACCGCCGGTTGTTTTTCAGTCATGTTTTAACAGATGCCCCCACTTCAAACCGGTAAAAACCTTTACCCAGCCGATCATACCGGCTCACCCGTCATACCGGCGAAGGCCGGTATCCACAGACATACCGCCATACGCGACATCAATTCCATCCGTGAATGGTTTCTGGCCTGCGCCAGAATGACGGTGTCACGGTGCAATTTTTGCCGTCATACCGTCACAATTGCCACAACCCCAAAACTACTACAACCACCATGACCGTCATACCATCATAGCCATCACTCAGCCATCCGTCATACCGGCGAAGGCCGGTATCCAAATATCCATTTATACAAATTTATTTCTAACAGTCGCCATCTATGCAACCTGGCTTAATTCACCACTAAATGCATTCTGTGTAAGAGCTGAAAATAGATTTTCATCTAATAATGCAGCTCTTGCCAATCTTGATTTATACATAGTTATTTTATTGACAGTTTTCTTAAAATTATCTTGTAACTCTAGCAATGGTAATGGAATCTCTAATTCTCTTAGTTCTTTCACATTTAAATGTTTAGATGTTGCGCCAACCATTGCCCTTTCTAGCCTTTCTGGCTCAAGTTCATAAAGAAGGATATGTAAAATATATTCACTATTGGCAATCCCTAAATTGGGTCTTAATTGAACCAGACGTTGTCCTAAGCATATTTCCATATCTTCTTGAACAATCGCGGCAATACCAACAGTTCCTTCTCGACTTAAAATAATATCTCCAGGCTCAACATAAGAGCGTTTTGATCTATCATGATATTCTTCTTCACTAACATAACGTTTGTCACTCCAATTCCATCCACCTGCTGTAAGATTTGAGGTTCTTATTGCTACTTTCCCATTTTCAGTCCATCTAGGTGTTGAATGTGGGCAATCAATAACTTCACTTACTACGTTTTGCAGTGCAATTTTTTTCCAACCTTTCGGATTCGTCACCGGATCACCAAATAGCTCCAGAAAAACGGAGCGAAGGAGTTGGTCGGTGAGGTCGATGGCTTGCTGGCGTTTGCGGCGTATGGCATCGGCCTTGTCCAGTATCGCCGCAATGCGTTTTTGTTCTTCCAAGGATGGAAGCGGAATCTTGAATTGTTCTAGCTCACTCTTGCGAATATTCTTAATATTTGCTCCAGAAGATTTCCGAGTCCATTGTTTAAATTCTGGAGAAGACAAAAAGTGAAATAAATAACTAGGATCAATAATTTTTTTGTTTGGCCTAATGCCCGCGCAGAATGCACCAAAGGAACCGTTCCAATCTTCATCTGCACGAGCGATTTTCCCAACTATCTCTGCGCTTCCTGACGAAGTACACATAATAATGTCCTGATACCTAATTTTCTGGGAATCTTTTATTAACTTACTGGGCACCCAAACTAAATCATCATGCAACTCTAATTTCTCTGAAATATTTCCTGCGCGAATAACTGGCAAGTAATCTTCTAGTTCTTCAGCCATACTTTGTTCAGATCCAAAAGTAACGCCACGAATAACCTCGGATACTTCATTTAGAGGCAATAACTTGATCACACCATCCCCCTCAACACCCTCAAATCCTCCAGAATCTCCGCCTCCAGCGCTTCCAGTCGTTCCAAAATCACCAGCGGCGATTCATATTCCACTTGCTGATATTCAATTTCCCGGTAGCGATTAATCGACAGATCGTATTTGTTGGCGACGATGTCCGCTTTACTTACCACAAAGGCCTGTTGTTTTTTATCCTCAAAACCCTGCTGAGTAGCTTGCCATTGTTCATATCGGGCAATAATGTCCGGAATATTATTCCTGGCATGAAGCGCTGGATTCCCGCCTTCGCGGGAATGACGAATGAGTTCTTGTTGCTGTTCCGGCGTCAATAGCGGCTCGCGCTTGTCGTCCAAGCTCAGGCCGTCGGCGTGCATGTCGTAGAACCACACGCGGTCGGTGCCGCTCGAATCGGTGCGAGTGAAGATCAGAATCGCCGTGGATACCCCGGCGTAGGGCTTGAATACGCCGGAGGGCATGGAAATGACGGCATTGAGCTGGTGTTGTTCCACCAGCGTTTGGCGCAGTTGCCGGTGCGCGTTGCTGGAGCCGAACAGTACGCCGTCCGGCACGATGCAGGCGCAGCGTCCGCCGGGTTTGAGTTGTTGCAGGAACAGGCTGATGAACAGCAATTCGGTTTTCTTGGTTTTGCACACTTGCAGCAGATCCTTGGCGGTGCCGTCGAAATCAAGCGAGCCTTTGAATGGCGGATTGGCCAGGATCAGCGTGTAGGCATTGCGATGCAGCGAGTGGTCTTCGCTCAAACTGTCGCGGTTCTCGATTGACGGGTTGTCGATGCCGTGCAGCGTCATGTTCATCGCGCCGATGCGCAGCATGGACGAATCGAAATCCGCGCCGTGGAACATGTGGTGGTGGAAATGTTCTTTCAGCGTTTCATCCAGCAGCATGGATTTGTGGTGCTGTTCCAAATATTCCGCTGCCGCGACCAGATAACCGCAGGTACCGCACGCCGGATCGCAAATAATGTCTTTCGGCGTGGGCGCGGTGAGTTCCACCATCAGCTTGATGATATGCCGCGGCGTGCGGAACTGCCCGTTCTGCCCGGCGGTGGCGATCTTCGACAGCATGTATTCATACAGATCGCCCTTGGTGTCGCGGTCGTGCATCGGAATAGCGTCGATCATGTTGGTGACTTTATCCAGCAGCGCTGGCGTCGGGATGATGAACACCGCGTCTTTCATGAAACGGGTGTACGCGCTGCCCGCGCGGCCATTGAGCGATTTGATGAAGGGAAACACCTGATCCTTGAACACCGTGAACTTACGCTCGGGGTCGAAATCTTTGAAGCGCGACCAGCGCAGATCGCTTTGCTGCGGTTCAAAAATCGGATTGTCGAGGGTTTCGCCGAGCAGATTGGCTTGTTTCTCCTTCGCGGTATGCAGCTCGTCCAACCGCTTGGCGAACAACAGATAGGTGATTTGCTCGATCACCGACAGCGGGTTGGACACGCCGCCTGACCAGAAGGTGTTCCAGATTTGGTCGACTTGATTTTTGATGGCACCGGTTATCATAGAATTACAACGCCAGTCGCATTATTCTGCATAAAAGACCGCAGCGTACACCAACTGATGCGGGAAAGGAATGAACCTGGGGTGTCACCGAGAAAACCGGAAAATCAATTGATGACTGATCGCGGGAAATACCGATCAGAACGATTCAGCCAATGTTGGGATTTTGCAAAATCTGGCTTAACTGATCCCCGCATCAACAAATTGCCCTCACATCAATCTTGTATTTGCATGTTAAGATCCCATATTATAATCAAGGTGCAAGCTGTTATAAGAACAAGCAAGCTCAGCAAATAATTTGTGTATCTGAGTTAGTAGGCCAATGGCCTGGAGACTGTTGGTTGTTTGTGATGAATAACAACGGAGAAAAAATCTGATGCTGCTAATGGTGCCCAGAAGAGGACTCGAACCTCCACACCCGAAGGCACATGGACCTGAACCATGCGCGTCTACCAATTCCGCCATCTGGGCAATAGACAACCGGATCCGGCTGCCAAAGAACGCGTAATTCTATAGGAAATCACTGCTTTGTCAAATAAGAAGAATCAAAAACTACGTAATCTGGATCCCTTTCTCGAGCGCGAGAAAGGACGCTATGAGCACCCATTGCCCAGCCGGGAATATGTTTTGCAGATTTTAAAACAGCAGGGCGTCCCGACTGCTGAACACGCACTATATAAGTTGCTGGATATCACTAAAAAAGAAGAAGAGCTGTTTAATCGCCGGTTAACTGCAATGATGCGCGAAGGCCAGATTTTCCGTAACCGCAAAGGCGATATCTGCGTCATGGAAAAACTGGATTTGATCAAAGGCAAAATTCAGGGCCATCCAGACGGGTTTGGCTTTCTGATTCCCGATGACGGCAGTCCGGATTTGTATCTGAGCGCTAAAGAAATGAATAAGGCATTGCACGGCGACCGGGTTTTGGTGCGTGAAATTGGATTGGACCGGCGTGGCCGACGCGAAGCTGCGATTGTAGAAGTATTGGAATGTACCAATACACAATTGGTAGGCCGGTTATACATTGACCACGGCATTCTGCTTGTGGTGGCTGAAAACAAACGCATCAGCCAGGATATTCTGATCGCCAAGGAACACTCTTTGAAGGCCAAAGCAGGCCAGATTGTCGTCGTCGAGATTATCCAACAGCCAAATAAACAATCACAGCCGATCGGAAAAATTATTGAGATTCTAGGGGATTACACCGCACCCGGGATGGAAATTGAAATCGCGTTACGAAAACATGATCTTCCTTATGTGTTTTCCCCTGAGATTGAGAAACTCTCGGGTAAATTTCCTAAAAATGTAACCAAAAAAGAATCGACGGGGCGCAAAGATATTTGTCACTTACCTCTGGTAACCATAGACAGCGAAACTGCCCGTGATTTTGATGATGCGGTGTATTGTGAAACAGACGATGAGGGTTACCGGCTGTATGTTGCGATTGCGGATGTCAGTCACTACGTTAAACCCAATGATGCCATTGACCAGGAGGCGTTTAACCGGGGAAATTCAGTCTATTTCCCACGCCGTGTTATTCCCATGCTGCCGGAAGCGTTATCGAATGAGTTGTGTTCACTCATTCCAGACAAAAACCGGCTTTGCATGGTCTGTGAAATACAGTTCCAAGCGAACGGCGATATAGTCCATTATATTTTTTATCCCGCCGTGATGCGCTCCCATGCGCGCCTGACCTACAACAAAGTGGCGGCCATGCTGGCTAACCCAAAAGGACCTGAAGCTAAGGAATATACAAAGCTGTTACCGCACTTGCAGCGGGTCCACAAATTATTTAAGGCGTTACTGAAAGCACGGAAGAAACGCGGTGCGATTGACTTTGAAACGACTGAAACACAAATGATCTTTAATGAGCAGGGGAAAATCGAAAAGATTGAACCGGTGCAACGGACTGAAGCGCACCGCTTGATTGAAGAATGCATGCTGGCAGCAAATGTATGTGCCGCAGATTTTCTGCAAAAAAATAATCAAACAACGCTCTATCGCATTCATGAAGATCCCTCCCCCGAGAAAATAGAATCCTTGCGTAATTTTCTCAAAGAGTTCGGTATTCAATTAGGCGGCAGAAATAAACCCAGCGCCAAGGATTACGCGCAAACGCTACTTAAAATACAAGGCAGACCGGATGCGCAGTTACTCCAGACAGTCATGTTAAGATCGTTGCAGCAGGCTGTTTACAGCCCGGATATCGCCGGGCATTTCGGGCTTGCGTATGACTACTACACGCACTTTACTTCCCCCATCCGCCGCTACCCTGATTTACTGATACATCGTGCCATCAAAGCGGTATTAAACGGAAAATCCTATGAGCCCGGGGATTGGAACGAGTTGGGCAAGCATTGCTCACTCACCGAGCGGCGCGCCGATGAGGCAACGCGTGACGTCGAATCCTGGCTTAAGTGTTTCTATATGCAGGATAGAATTGGTGAATGTTTTGACGGCGTGATCAGCAGTGTAACCGGGTTTGGCTTATTTGTAGCACTGGATAACGTATACGTGGAAGGACTTGTGCATATTTCAGAGCTGCCGAGCGATTATTTTCATTTTGACGCAACCAAGCATACTTTATTAGGTGAAAGGACCGGCAAACAGTACCGTCTGGGTGATCGATTACAAGTTAAATTGGTTCGTGTTGATCTGGAAACCAGCAAAATCGACTTTGTATTAGCTGAACCCAGCAAAAAACCAGACAGCTCCAAAACAAAGACCGCGTCAAAAACAAAGACCAAGTCAAAAAGCAAGAAATCGCTTTAGCATCTGAAATTGTTTTACAATATGCGGGTTAGAGGGATTGGATTGTAACGCGCGAGAAAATCGGAACACGGCAACGGCACGCTTCTATTTTCCATCAAATATCTCTTATGTTAAGCGATGCTTAGCAAAATTTTCAGGTTTGTTAAGAATTATGTCGAGCACCCGCCTTATTTTTGGCTTTCATGCGGTCACCAGCCGTTTGCGGCAAAATCCGGATAGCATCAAAGAGATATTTATCGACGCTACACGCGACGATCAGCGTGCACGCGGATTAATCAAGCTTGCCGAGAGTCAGAAAATTCAATTGATCACCTGTGAAGGATCACGACTGACATGCATGGCCGGTGCCGATCGTCATCAAGGCGTCGTGGCCAATATCGATATTACGCGCAGTTATGTCGACATCAGCGATGTTTTGGATACACTGACTGAACCCGCCCGGCTGCTGGTATTGGATGGAATTCAGGATCCACACAATTTAGGTGCATGTTTACGTGTCGCCGATGCTTTTGGCGTGCATGCCGTGATTGCACCGAAAGATCGGGCAGTCGGATTAACTTCAACCGTTTATAAAGTTTCCAGCGGCGCTGCGGATACAGTGCCTTATATCGCCGTGACCAATTTATCGCGTACGCTAAAGCAATTGAAAGAACGGGGAATCTGGATTATAGGTACCGCGGAAGATGCAGATCACGACCTCACTCATTTTCAGATTCAAGGGCCAGTTGCCTGGGTATTTGGTTCTGAAGAAAAAGGATTGCGGCGATTGACGCGTGAATCCTGCGATCAGTTGGTACGCATCCCGATGCAGGGCAGCATAGAAAGTTTAAATGTCGCGGTCAGTGCGGGAATTTGCCTTTTTGAAACGCTTCGCCAACAATCTTCGGCATGACCTGTGCACCTGATAGAATGCAGCTTATTACTTAAACAAGAAAAATCTATGTTATGTCCGGCAACTCAGTTCAATCAAAATATTGATATCGCTTATTCTCAACCATGATTTCATCTGCCTATCCCAATTTTAAAACACATTTTGCCGAACTTTTCCGCCAGGCAGGCAATAACCTCACCACACTGGATACTTCCATTCGTATTGAGCTAGCACGCACCAAGCAAGCCAGTCATGGCGATTATTCCTGTAATCTTGCCATGCAATTGGCTAAACCATTGCATAAAAATCCGCGTGAGATCGCCAGCTTATTGATTGATGCGCTGCCACCCTCCCCCTATTTGGAGAAAGTTGAAGTGGCTGGCGCAGGGTTCATCAATCTTTTCCTGAAAAACTCCGCTAAACAGCAATACCTGCAGCATGTTTTACAGAGCAAAGAGGCTTTCGGCCATAGTGATTTTGGTCAAGGGAAAAAGATTCAAGTGGAATTTGTCTCGGCCAATCCAACCGGACCATTGCACGTCGGGCATGGGCGTGGCGCCGCGATCGGTGCAAGCTTATCCAGCATACTGGCAGCGGCCGGTTTTAACGTCTCCCGCGAATTCTACGTTAATGACGCGGGGCGGCAAATGGATATTCTGACACTGTCTACCTGGCTGCGTTATCTCGAGCTTAATCACATTTCCATTCCCTTCCCGGAGAATGCTTATCAGGGTGACTATGTTAAAACCATGGCGCAACTGATCCTTCAGGCACATGCCCAGCGGTATGTGCATCAACCAGCCTTATTGCTGGAGGATCTGTCAGAAAATATCCATGAAACAGGAATTAATACTGACGAGCAGTTGGATCAATTAATTGCAAATGCAAAAAAAATACTCGGCCAGGATTATGCGTATATTCACAATTTTGTGCTGACAGAACAATTAGGCGATTGCCGCAATGATTTGATGGAATTCGGCGTGGAATTTGATACCTGGTTTTCAGAACAATCGTTATTTGATAATGGTCTTGTCGCGCATACCATCCAACTGCTTGAGAAGAAGCATTACTTGTATCAACAGGATGGCGCCATTTGGTTTCGTTCCACCGATTTTGGCGATGAAAAAGATCGTGTCGTGCAGCGGGAAAATGGTCAATTCACTTATTTTGCATCGGATATTGCCTATCATCTGAATAAATTTGAGCGTGGTTTTGATCAAGTGATTAATATCTGGGGGGCGGATCATCATGGTTATATTGCCCGGGTAAAAGGCGCTTTGCAGGCATTGGAATTGGATCCGGCAAAACTCGAAATCGCCCTGGTGCAGTTTGCCGTGCTCTACCGTGACGGTAAAAAAGCGCCCATGTCTACTCGTTCCGGCGAATTTGTCACATTACGAGAATTACGCCAGGAAGTCGGCAAAGATGCCGCGCGATTCTTTTATGTGATGCGTAAAAGCGATCAGCATTTAGATTTTGATTTAGATCTGGCCAAATCGCAAAGCAACGACAATCCAGTTTATTACGTCCAGTACGCGCATGCCCGCGTGTGCAGTGTATTGGCGCAATGGGATGGCGATATGAACGATCTCGCTAAGGCGAATGCGGAAGCACTATCTAGTCCTGCTGAATTGGCTTTGCTGCAGAAATTGATTGATTTTCCGGATACTGTGGAAATGGCAGCCAAGGAATTTTCACCGCATCTGATTGCTTTCTACCTCAGAGAACTGGCCAGCGAATTTCATAGTTACTATAATTCAACACGTTTCCTGGTACCTGAGATTCCATTGCAGCACACTCGATTGGCGTTGATTGCTTCGATCCGTCAGGTGCTCAATAATGGTTTGAGGTTACTCGGTGTCAGCGCACCTGATAAAATGTGATCGAATTAATGCATAAGGATACTCATGAGCCGAGATTATAAGACCCGCAAGCCTTCAAAATCCACACCGGAAAAAGGCGGTTCTGCATTTCTGGGCGGATTTGTCGGTTACGCATTAGGTCTTGCGAGTGCCATTGGCATATGGCTGTATTTTAACTATGCACCCAGTCCGTTTTTGCCCACTGAAAAAGTGGCCAGTTCAGTTGAAAAAAGTGAAGCAAAGGCAATACCGGAGCAACCCAAAACGCCTGTTAAGCCACAAGAAGAACCCGTAGTGACTGCTGAGGAGAAGCCTCGGTTTGATTTTTACAAGATACTGCCTGGTATTGAAGAACCCGAGATTAATCATGAATACAAACCGGCTGTTGCACAACCCGCCCAACCGCAAGTTACTGCCAAGATTCCGGAAAATAGCAATAAACCGGCTGAAAATGTGCAGCAGCCCATTCCGCCAAGCCGCCCCAATATTAATCCGGCAGTAATCGCGCCGCAAATCGCTGCCGTTCCGCCACGCACTATCCCAGCAGAACCGATACAGCAACCGGTTGCACCTCAAGTTAAGATCCCCCCTCCAGTGAAAGAAAAATTCTTTCTCCAGGCCGGATCTTTCAGAAAAAATGATGAAGCAGAAAACATGAAAGCCAGGCTCGCATTCCTTGGCGTATCAGCATCCATACAACCCATTGACTTAGCGGAAAAAGGCACCTGGTATAGAGTACGTATCGGCCCTCTCACTAACAAAGCGGATATTGATGAAATCAGCGCTTCTTTAAAAGAGAATGGCATAGGAGCACAATTTATCAAAGTACAATAAAATATTTCCTGACACCCCGCTTAAGTTCAACTTTTGTGCAGCCTACTCAGGCCAAACAGAATCCACCAGCCAGTTAGACACTTTATTTAAGGAGTTAAAATGAATCAATATAAGTTTCTTGCAGTTTTCTTCTTAGTGTTGAGTTTTAGTTTAATAAACCTATCCAGTGCACGTGCCGAGATTGTTGAAGGCAAAGACTATACCGTCCTGGCTACTCCGCAACCCACACAAGATGGCAGCACGATTGAGGTCTTAGAGTTTTTTTGGTACGGCTGCCCCCATTGCAACAGCTTGCACCCGCATCTTAAAACCTGGCTGATGAACATCCCCAAGGATGTCAGTTTTCGCTATGTACCCGCGACGCTTCGCGCCAATTGGGTATCGGCTGCGAAAATCTTCCATACCATAGAGGCAATGGGAATAACCGATGTTTTGCACGATAAAGTTTATGATGCGATTCATCGTGACAAAATTGATTTAAATAATGAATCTGTTTTATTTGACTGGATCGAGAAACAAGGCGTCGATAGAAAGAAATTTGAAGATACTTATCGCTCTTTTGCCGTGCAAAATCAGGTAGCAAAATCAACACAAATGTCTCGCCAGTATCAACTCACTGGCGTTCCTGCACTGGTCATTAATGGAAAGTACATCACCAGCGGTAAAATGGGCGGTACACCGCAAGATACCATCAAAACTTTAGAAGGGCTTATTGAAAAGATACGTAACGAAAAATAACGTATACAATTTTCCATCCATTGCAATACACCGAAATACTTTGTTTATTTGACCTATCAGGTGAATCAATAATGGCGGCAAACAAGATAATTTTTGGGGCAGGCTGTTTCTGGGGAGTAGAAGCGGCCTTTCGTCGTGTCAAAGGAGTCTCCGGCGTTACTTGTGGCTATTCCGGCGGGCATACCGACAATCCAACTTACGCAGCCGTTTGTACCGGCACCACCGGTCATATTGAAGTGGTTATGGTCGAGTATGATTCGGCAGAAGTGGTTTTTGAAACATTATTAGACAGTTTTTGGAGCTGTCATAATCCTACCACGCCGGATCGTCAAGGTCCCGACATCGGCACACAATATCGTTCAACTATCTTTTTCTTCACGCCAGAACAAGAGATTGCCGCAAAAGAATCCAAGCATAAATTACAGAGTAGCGGACGTTGGCACAATCCTATCGTAACCAAAATTTTACCTGCCGGCCAATTTTACATTGCAGAGGAATATCATCAGAATTATTTCAGCAAGCACGGTATTCATTAACATTCCTTATTAACTAACCTTCTAATTTGCCGTTAATAAAAATGCATATTAGATTTCTATAACATTCAGGAAGAAAGAATCTGATACAGACCGCGATATGGTTTGCACCAATATACTAACTAACAATTTTAATTAGAAGAAGCTTAAGATGGGATCCATTCAATCGCCCTATACTCCCCAAGACCCATCCAATTTTCTTGATCCTGCCGCAGTAAAAAAAGATAGTACAAAAACTTTAAGAGATCATTTAATCGAAGCTGTCACTAATGACCCGGATCTCCCCGCTCTTGGCAGCTCCATAACACGCATCGTACAACTATCCTCATCTGATGATCAATCCATTCAACAATTGGCCTATTTTGTTCTATCGGATGTTTCATTAACACAAAAGATTCTGCGTTTATCGAATTCTGTCGCATTCATTTCCGCGTCTAACAAAGTTAATACCAGTATCACCAAAGCAATATTCTTGCTGGGTTTTAATTCGGTAAAGACTTGTGCTTTAGCCATGCTGTTGGTTGACGGCATGTCTGGGAAGCGTGCAGAACACGTTCGCACTGAGTTAAATAACGCCTTAGCGGCTAGTATGATTAGCCGTGAGCTTGTTAAGATAAGCTCTTTTAAAGATGCAGAAGAAATTGCTGTTGTTGCCTTGTTCAAGAACCTTGGACGTTTATTGCTTGCTGCCTATAACCATGATTTGTACCAAGAAATGATGGTTCTCATCAAGCAAGGCACGCATACACCTGTACAAGCATCACAAACGGTGTTGGGTTTCAACCTAGATACATTGACTGAAACTATTCTGGAAAAATGGAATATTCCCGTCAGTATTATACAAGCGCTAAAAAACAAGCCCCCAGGCATCCTGAACGCTGCAAAGAATAAACAAGAGTGGATGCAGCAAGCAGCAGAATTTAGTGAAAAAGCTACATCGCTTATTTTGGCAACCACCGAACCGGAAGATTCCGAGCTTAAAAATAAGCTACTCAACCGTTTTGGCAGAGCACTTCATCTGGATAAATATAAATTGGATCAATTGATACTGAGTGCTTCCGCGGAAACCCGGACTTACTTAATCAATGCAAATTTACTCATCGCTGACAAAAGTAGCAAAATCAATCC
>NZ_JAKFWH010000027.1 GCF_021731985.1 Nitrosomonas sp. | reverse complement strand
TGGGTTTGTACTGCCATGGGAGCTTGCAGGTGGATAACCTGCTGGACTCAACCGCCGGATGCGGAAAACCGCATGTCCGGTGGTGTGGGAGGGCTAACGGGCGTAATCCCGTTAGCTCGACCCGATCCTTGCTTTCAACTTAGGACCAAGCGGAACCCGTTACCGACACCGCGATAGTCGGGTACGAGCCAGCTGCGAGAAGCAGAACGAACATACCTGCCGCCGTAGCTGTTCCATGATCCGCCACGAAGTATGCGAGCTGTACCTTGCTCTGCACCAGGTGGATTAGTGACTACATGCCGAGGGTAATTACTATGCCAATCTATGCACCATTCCCACACATTGCCATGCATTTCATACAATCCCCATGGATTAGAAGGCAATGATTTAACCGGAACAGTTTTTTCACGGTACAGGCCTTTCTCGCCTCCGGCATAGGGTCGCTCGCCATTATAGTTGACTTGTTCAGGCGTGATGTTTTCTCCAAACGAAAACGGCGTTTGAGTGCCCGCACGGCAGGCGTATTCCCATTGTGCTTCAGTTGGTAGCCGGGCGTGTAAATCAGGAAACTGCGTATTTAATTTTTCGATGAATGGCTGCACATCGAGCCAACTGACATTTTCCACCGGATGATTCGGATCATCCTGGAAACGGCTGGGATTTTCAGCCATTACCGCTGTCCACAATGCTTGCGTGCAAGCGCTGTCGGCTAACCAGTAGCCTTGTGTCAGCGTGACTTCGTGTTGCGTTTCATTATCTTCTCTTTTTGGTTCCGATTCTGGAGAGCCCATCAGGAAGGTGCCGGGAGTGATCCAGCGGAAGCGTTGGGTGATGAGCTCTTCAGCAGAGGATAATTCGGTAATTTGAGGAGATATAAACAGATCTGCATAAAGACCGTATTGATCGATACCGAATGGTAATGGAATAAGCCAGGAACCCGCCCTGCCTGCTTCCCCAGTAAACCACTTGGCTGTATGTGCTACGTCGCGCCAAACCGGCAGCCTGACCGATAAGCCTTCGGCATTACACCAGATGTCGGTAGCCCAATCAGGTTTGTCGATGGCTTCCAGTTCCAGCCGCTGCCATGCGGTTTGTATCGTGATGATGTCATTATTTAAGTTGAACGTTTGACCAGTGCGTATCATTGACGGGTTCTGGTCTGCCGGGGAAGAAAAACGGTAAGTCGGCGGGAATGCAGGGTGTGCGTCAAATTGAACGACTGGCGGGACAACTTCAGTATTTTGGGTACGTTGCTGGCAAATCAATTCACCGCGCGATCCGATTTGCTTGACTTGCCATTGCACGCGCTCATTGTGCTTTTGTTCATCCAGCACCCATAACAGACGGCTTGGATCGAAACCGGGTTCTAAGTGATCAGGCCATCGTCCTGCACGGATATCTTCTTGGTGTCCCATTGCGTATAAATCATACGCCAAGTCATTCATCGAACTGCGCCAAACATCTGTAGGAAGGCAATTCAGAATCGTTTGGCACTGCATCAGTAAAGCAGTTTTTTGCGTTGTTTCCTGCGTCGTCGTGGCGCACAATCGCTGGAAATAGTGACGAACGTCATTGGTTTGATCACTAACTTCCATTACGCAGTGATTGAGTGCTTCCAGTCGATGCAGACCTTCGAATGCTTCTTTATGATGTTCTTGCACGCATTGCCACAATTGCGCGGACTCGGGTGTGCGGGTAAATTTTTGTTGATACCGCCGATGGTATTTTTTAATCACTGAGTCATGCACGCGAATGCCAAGGCTGGTTCGATGGACATCGGGATGATTCCAGATTTGGCTTTCCAGCTCGCTACTTCCCCATTTTAATTGATCACGTAAACGCCGCAGCAATCCCCTGTCAATCAAGGGTAAAGGCGATAAGAGTGTCAGAATATCTTCGAACTGTTCTGCTGTGGGTTGGGGTAACCTAAAACCGCGTCGATTCGGGTGGCGAGGTACGCGATAGGTATCATTTAGCGGATTTGGGTTGATTAACCGGCATAGCGATAAGTTTTGTGGTGATTGGTCTGCGGGACTCAGTGTCAGTATCGGTGCTGAATGGGTGTGCAAGTGTCTAAACATCTGTTGCCAGCGAATCCGCGCTTCAGGGTACGAGTCGCTGATTCCTAAGTCACTCAAAATTAGGATTGCTACATCGGCAGCAGGCACGCGCCATGTGAACCAGTCATCATTTTCTTGTGTAGGCCAGGCAATTGCCTGCGCCGGTATTTTGCCCAGTGTATCTTCATCAAATCGCAAGGAAGTGACAGCCTCTGTGCCCAACAGTTTCTTAAGCTGCACGATAATGTCAGCGAAATCAGACCAGTAAGGTTCCAGAGCAGCCCGGGTATCTACGATGATTTGTAAGCGCTGCGGCCAACGATTACGCGATAGATTAGGCAAGCGCCGTATGGGCTTGGCATTCGCTACCCATCGAGTTAACCGCAGATAATCTATTTTGCCGGTTTTCTGGGGCTGCCCTAAACCGTTATGCAGAAACGGCAGCAAGCGTGACATTGCGAATAATGGGCGCGGAGGTGCGAATTGGAAGGTGCCCTTAGGTGCTGATTGTGCAGTCAGACGATAGGTTGGATCGTGCAGATAGTGTGGTTGGTTAGTATTTAAGTCATTTGACTGGGTGAGTTGTTCACGTTTGTTAACGCGTAAAAATCGGGCAGAAGGGCGTGGAGCAGGTTCGTTGGCGGTATTGATTGGTAACGAGGATTCATGTTTGTGCGTGTTATCGGAACCATGATAATTGGCTTCGTGCTGAAAAGACGAGATTTGTAGCGGTTTTGTTTCGTAGCCGAGCACTTGCGCCATTTTTTGCAATGCTTCGTCATTTTCTCCCGCTGCATGAATCAGTACCAGTCGCCCCCAAACCATCGCTATTGATCCAACTCTTTTCTGAGGGCATAGGACGCAATTTTTTCCAGGCGCTGTTGTTGTTCATCATGGTTAAGACTTTGCAGCGCACCGAGTAAGTCAATGTATTCTGCAAGTCCGGGTGGGTAGCGGGAATAAGTGCTGGCAATACGATCGCTCCAAAGCAATTCGGCTGCTCGCAAATAAACCGGTTCGGCGATGTGATCGCCAAAATGCAACTTACCGCGCTCGATGAGCCAGCTGTATCGTTTTTCGATATCACCTAATTTTTCAGTCGATTCTTCCATTCTCAATGTGTGTACCAGGCAGCGGCGCACAAAAGCTGTTGGGAGTTCCCGTTCTTCATTGGTGGTGATTATGATCAATAGGCGCGCAGGATCGGCTGTGATTGGATTCTTGAAGGCTTCATCCTCATCATCGGGATTAATATAGGGCACTGTGAATTGATAATTGCCAAGCGTTTCGAGCAAACCATTGGGTAAATCCGGCTCGGCCTTGTCCATTTCGTCCAGCAACAACACGACGCCATCCGGACTGGATACGCGCGAGTTTGGGGTGAATTGGGGTTTGGGGCGCCATTTGTTGGCGCAAGCATGATATTGTAATTCTGCCGATTGCCAGTCATACGCCCACCAGAAAGCGCCCGGTGATAAGAAATGCCGCGGATTCATCTTGTTTTCCCAATCACTTTCGGATAATCCTGGCTTATTACTCATGGCTTGCGCTTCACCCAATCGCCCGATAGCGTCAAAATGCCAATGCAAATCACTCAATTCCGTATTGCCGCGAATCACTTCACTGACAAATGCCCAACCTAGCTGTTCGGCAATGGCTTTGGCCATTTGACTTTTCCCGGTACCCGGCTTGCCACGTACCAGTAAGGGCCGTCCGGCAGCGTAAGCCGCCCACAGCGCATAGCAATCGTTTTCATTGAATATATGAAATAACGATTTTTCCGAATTTGAAATCTTAAAATCCGGTGGAAGGAATTGCTGGAGTTGCGGCGGTTTGAACATGGTGAAGTGGTCCTGTTAATTCATCGATAGAAGCATCGCATATTGTTCGATTAATAACTCTTGGTTATTGTGAGGCTGGCCGGCATTGTCGACTGAACTTTGCTTAATGCTAACAAACTGCAAATGGTTGGGAAGATCATCTTTCAACAGTTCGGAGTACCAATCCTGTTTTTCGATGAGCTCGAGTGTAATGCTTGACATCAGATAAAAAATGGGCTTTCCAAACGTAGAGAAACGAGCATTTGCAAGACTCTTGATGCCTTTTAGTAACTTGTTTAATTCCGATGGCGGTTCAATTTTGGTTATGCTTTCGGAAGGAAGGCGGGCGGGCCAATGATTCATTGGGCGACTGATGCAGATCCTGATAAATAGGGTATAGAAGCTGAGTGACGATTGCGTCTGTAGAAATGCCGTCAAAGAACGGGACTTCGAAGCCATTATTCGCAGGTTGCGCTTTTCCTTCTTTATCCAATTGAAACCGGGCATCCCGCGTCATGCTGCGAGAGACAATTACTTCCAAATAAGGCTGATGGGTTAATGTATAGGTGCGGGTTACGCTCTTGGCTGCGAGCTGTTTCATTTTCAATTGGTGATTGAACCACCAGAATGGATCAACACTATTGATCAATAACCAGCCTCCAATCTGTGTAGCGTGATAATGACATTCTTCCCATTGTTGTTGATTAAAGGCTTTCGATTTTTTCTTTTCCGTTATCGCTTTTGTGATTATGGCAATCGCATTTTTATCGCTTATCTGGGTTATCAATTTTTCAGCGATAGCTTCCGAGGTAGCAGTGACTGGCATTATTTCTTTGGCCAGTTGATCAAGTGGAATCAAGTTTTTCTTAAGAATACTGGTAATTTCAAATTTGATTTTTGATTGAAGTTTTTTTGTCTCTTCCAGGATGGCTGCCATAAACTCGCTCTTGGCTGCTTCTACTAGTTTCTCAACGATTTTGCTTTGGCTTTCACGATCTACGGAATCCAGCGAAACGTTGAGTTTTTCCAAATAGGGAGAAACGATCTTGTTCCAGGCGGTTTCTACTTGTTTCCAGGCATTCTCGTGATCGGTGGTATTTAACAAGCATGCCAGTTTATCGCGGATTCTTTCTGTTTTATCCCAATATTCTCTGGGAGCTGTTGTTTGATAATCTGTCAAATCATTCGTGACCCGGATTGGAAAGATAAGGCGTTGGTCAAGATCGGCCCATTGCGCGATGGTGACAAGCTCATACAAGGTATAAGATGACTCGAAATAGTCGGGTGTCAAAAAGATGAAAATACAACGCGCTGACGCCAGTTCATCCATGAATTTCTTGATGCTTTCGCCCGGATGAATGGCTTCCTTATCGTAAATCAATTGGATAGCTTGATCCGAGCAATGCTTTTCAAGCAATTCGAGTGCTGTTGCATTGTGTGGGTTTCTCTGGCGGTAGGATAGGTAGGCTGTTATTGGAATTTGGTTTGCCGATTTACTGGTCGAGTTGTTTTGTTCAGTCATTGCATAGTTATTTGAAATTATTTTATTTGGCTGTGACGAGCGGCGGATTGGAATATTGGATTGATCTACCGATGAGCCTGTTTCAATCGGTTACTGGTGAGCTGCTCGATATCTGCGTGCTTTACTTCTGGAACACCAGATTTTCGTGCAACCCATAAATCGTAAGCAGCCTGCTGTGCTACCCAGAGATCAGCACTTCCGCCATTTTCTACACCTAACCAGCCTTCTAGGCGCAATGCCATTTCGGGAGATAGGGCAGCGCGTTCGTTGAGAACGCGCGACAAAGCAGCACGGCTAACGTTCAGTTGCTCGGCTGCTTTGGTAATCGATAATCCGAGTGCAGGGAGTACATCTTCTCTTAAGGTTTCGCCGGGGTGTGGCGGATTGTGCATTTTGCTCATGTTGAATGTTTCCTAGTGACTATCTTGATAGTCAACCAGAATGGCATCTTCGCCTTCAAAAGCAAAAGTCATTCGCCAATTCCCGTTTACCGTTATCGAGTAATGACCGGCAAGGCTGCCGCTTAAGGCATGTAATTTCCAACCTGGAATATTCATATCGTTTGTGCTTTTAGCAAGATCAAGTCTTATTAATTGCCTTCTTAATTTTGCCGAATGGTGTGGCTGAATTCCAGATAAACTGCCAGTGGTAAAGAAAGCGTGAAGCCCTTTATGCTTGAAAGTCTTTATCATGCCGGATTGTATACCGTAGCGTTACAGGTCGCAATTGATGCCGCACAAACCCATAATCATTCAATTTAACTTGGTTTTTAATTGTTACAAACGCTCCAGCAAAATCTGCCTAATTTCTTCATCCTTCAGAACGATGGGATTGGTTTTCATGCTGCTGCCACGGCAGTTGGCGATGATTTTATCGAGCCCGGATTCTTGCAGGCCATAATGCGCTAGGCGTGGTAATGCGAGTTCATCCGTCCAGTCAGCTAACAGATCGATCAATGCATTAAAAGCCGCTTGCGGATCCGTAAAGCGTTCTTGGCAGAGGATCTCAGCTACATGTAAATACTTTGCTAGTGCTTGATTGTTCGGTTCCCGTGCCAACATGCTGTGAATATTGATTCGTGTGGCGGATGCGACCAGCGTGCCGCAGACGACGCCGTGCGGGATCGGGTAAAAAGCGCCGAGTGGGGAGGCCAAACCATGCACTGAGCCCAAGCCAACTTGCGCCAGCGTGATGCCGGAGAGTAGGGCGGCGTAAGCCATTTTTTCGCGATGTTGTGCAAGTTCTCCTTCTTGGCGATAGAGCGGGATCAGCGCATCGCGGGCGGCTTGCAGGCCGCTGATCGCCAAGGCATCGGTGAATGCATTGGATTTGAGGGAAACATACGATTCCAGCAGTTGTGTTAACGCATCCATGCCATTGGCGGCGATTACGCTGGGTGGGCAACTGGCGAGTAAATCCGGGTCGATAATGGCATATTCGGCGACCAGTTTGTCATGGCGGAAAGATTTTTTAAAACCGTTCTCGCCTTGTACACTGAGCACAGCATTTTTGGTCGCTTCGCTACCGGTGCCGGCGGTGGTGGGCACGGCGATGAATGGTATAGAGGGCCCTTCGTAGGGCAATTCCGGGCCGACACCTTCGAGATAATCCATCACGGAGCGCTGTACTTTCAGTAATCCGGCAATCGCTTTGGCGGCATCGAGTGCGCTACCGCCACCGATTCCGGCCACGGCATCAAAGGTGTCATTGGCATAAGTTTTGACGAGATCATCGATCAGAGCGGGGGAAGGTTCGTCGGCAATTGTGCAATGCTGCCAACGGATTGAACGTTGCTTGAGTTGATCGATAAAAGACTGGCAGTGATTGGTACTAGTGAAGGAACGAGCGCCTGTTACCAGTAGAATGCGCGAACCATAGCCCGCAATAATATCCGGCCCTTTTTTTAGGGTACCCGCGCCAAATTCGATGCGCGGCAATCGGGCGATGGAGAAATTGGCCATCAGTTGTTTACGACTGGATACAAGCCGTCATAGACGATGCCTTTGCGCGGTTCAACCATCCAAGCCGCCACGGTATCGCGCCATACCAGATAATGCGCAGTTTCTTTATGCGCGGCGGCATCTTGCTGGGTTTTATAGGCTTCGTAAAATACAAACTTTGCCGGATCATCTGCAGATTGCAGAATATCAAAACGAATATTACCCGGTTCGCGTATGGAGTTTTCGTGGTTTAACCGGCAGGCTTCCTTGAATGCTTCCACATTCTCCGGTTTGACTGAAACAGTGACAATAGTTACATACATGTTCTTAATCCTCATTAATTTCTGCGGCTTAAATGTCCTGAAATTTGCTGTGATAGATTTGTTTTTTTGACTGTATTTTCTATCATATACCATCAGTTTTTCCAAGCGTCTACTGCATCGTTGCATTCCAATCAGGAGATTCTGATTGAGCGCTTATACAATCCATTTAATTGAACTTAAAGTTTTATCGATGAAGTAATGCAGCTATAATCACGCCATTGCTTTGTCATCTAAATCTTACACATGATTAATAAACAAGATGCCGGACCGCCTTCTCTGCTGAATCGATTAGTTTCATTAACCACCATTCGAGATGTTGAATTATTCGAGATTAGTTTATTAAAAACATTGGCTGATCTATTAAAAATTAATCAGATAGCAATGTACAAACTCAATCAAACCAACACGACGTGCTGGTTGTCTACGCATTCAACCAACTTGATTCAAGACGATAATAAAAGACAGTTTTCAGAGTCGCAAGAAATCTACACCTCTGAAATCGTGATTCCTGAAGAGATCAAATCAGCTCAGTTGTGGGTAGAGACAACAAAAAAACCTTATATTCAACAGCAGGGAGATCAATACCTGGTTGTTTATCCAATCTTTGCCGCCAATAAAATTGAAAGTTTGCTATCTTTTGAGCTTTCTCATTCATTAACTGAAGGAGAAATGCTCATAATCACTAGCTTGTTGAGTATCACCTATAACTTTCGCAGTCTGTTGGATGAGAGCCAGAAAGATAAATTGACGGGTTTGCTGAACCGCCAAACTTTTGAAGCGAATATCAATAAAATCAGCTCGCTTACTTTAAATTCGGATATTAGCCAACAGCCTAACGGGGATGAACAAAACCGGAGAAGACCTAAAACAGGAACAGAAGAATTTTGTCTCGCTATTATTGATATTGATGATTTTAAGGCTATCAATGACCGGTTTGGCCATATTATGGGCGATGAAGTTCTATTACTATTATCCTATGTAATGAAACAAAATTTCCGCGCAAAGGATTTATTATTTCGTTTCGGCGGAGAAGAGTTTGTAGTCATCTTCCATGTCCCAGATCAAGCGGAAGCTGCTAAAGCACTGGAACGTTTTCGGAAAAAAATTGAAGAATATCGCTTTCCGCAAATCAATACGGTCACGATTAGTGTGGGTGCTACTTTGATTAGCGAAACTCACCACCTCGCATCTGAAATTATTGGACGTGCAGATCAAGCGCTCTATCACGCGAAAAACAATGGGAAAAACCAACTGCATTTTTATGAAAGTCTTTTGGAAAGCGGACATATTGTTGAAAAAAAAGAAACAGGTACAATCGATTTCTTCTAGGTCTGTGTTGCACTAGAAACTCAATGTTTTCTTTAGTCTCTGTGGTTTAGAAGTAATGCCGTCCGATCTTTTTGACTGTTACCGGCTGGCCTGATTATCGGCAAGTTGCCTATTACGGGTACATTTTGATAGTAAGGGTGCCCTAGGAGTCTGTCTGATTTAAGGTCAATCTACTGCGCCAGTGGGATAACGGTTCATATTTCCTCAATTTCTCGTTGTGTGGATCGATTATGTGTCTAAAAATAGAGAAAATATGCGTTCGCTCTCCCACTCGGCTCGCCGCGATTGCTTAAGTCCGACAGACTCCTAGATAAACACACCCCCATCAGTCTGCTGCGGGATTGTTTATTTATCTTTTATCAAAATTCAGAACCGACGAAACGATCTGAATAAAAGGCAAGCAGTGTTTTTACTTCTTGATGCTCATTTCGTTGAGGATTTTGTTTACGCCAGCGACTTTTCCTGCGAGCTCGATCGCCCGGTCCATTTGCGCTTGGTTTTCTACAAATCCACTGAGTTGGACTTCCCCATCTCGTGTTACTACACTGATATCGGAACTCTCGATAGTCGAATCGCTAAAGAACGAGGCTTTTACTTTAGTCGTAATGACGCCGTCATTGATCTTGTCGCCTACGCTGGTATCTTTAGTCTCTATGTCCATTTTGTTATCGACTTGTTTGACACCTTCCACTTTCTGGGCAATCATGACGGCACGATCAATCTGGCTTTGACTGTGCACAAAACCGCTCAGTTGAACTTCGCCTTTACGTGTTTCGACTTTGATATCCAAACTTTCCAGACCGGTGTCTTTAAGCAGTGCGGATTTTACTTTTGTAGTGATGACACTGTCGTTGATTTGTGTTCCAACCGTAGTGTCAGGCCTAGCCTGATATCCTTGGTTCTTGTCCTCTCCATACGCTGCATGAGACAAGCTGCCGACAAGCGTGATAGTCAGAACAATGAATTTATTTTTGATATTCATGATTTTTTCTCCAGAATTGAACAAATTACTCATAGCTCCGGGCTGACAGATCAGCATGATGTTAGGAGCAAGGTTAGGATGATGGTGCTTACAATGTGGTAATGAATGCTTGGAGCGGTCATCTGCCGAGATACTGCAACTCGACATCGGAGGAATCGTTTGTAAATTTTCCCCTGAAAACGAAGCGGAAATGTACTATCGATACTTTATGTAATTGTGCCGCGCACACTAAAAAAACGATCTTGATGTTTGCGCGGCTGGTATTGCTAAACTTTCTTGGCGGTTTCTTTTAAATCACCAATACCTTGCTGTATTTTGCCTTCGACCTGTTTTTCCAGTCCTTTGGCTTGCTGCTCTTTACTGCCAACCAGTTTACCAGCTTCTTCCTGAATTTTTCCGGCGATGTCTTTTGCTCCGCCCTTTACTTGATCTTTATTCATGATGAATTCCTCATATTAGTTGAAACATCTAAAAACGAACCGGCATCGATTCGCGTGCTACGAGTCACATAACTAATCTACCTGTGATTTTTTTTATTCTACTGAGGAAGTGATTGCGCTTCTGTGCGCTCGGTAACATAGTGCCCAAAATGATTTTTGCCGGCGACGAAGTTGCCTGCTATCAGCGTTAAATGGTTAGATCAAGCGATTCAGGGGTAGATTCTAACGATGCTGCGCGTGCGACTCGATGCGTTCGATATGCACCAGTGGAACGAGCAGCCAGATCGCAGCTGTTGCGAGCGTGGAAATGATTACAAGCCATGTGTATGCAAACGGCCCTTCGCCAAGTTCGGTGTACAAGTGCGCGCCAACGTTCTGTGAAGCCAGCGTGCCGAGATTGAAAATGGACATAAGTAATGCAAAGAAAGTCGCTTCTGCACGCTTGGGGCATGCCCTGGCAGCCAGATCAAGGAAGGCCAGTGTCGTAATCATGCCGGTGATGCCCCAGATGATATGGATGAACAACGCAGAAGTCTCATCGTGGTAAGCCAGGTAAGTCAGCAAAGTTATCACCGATAAGCCGATGGCGAAATTAATCAGGCGGCGCAGCGGCATTGATCGCGACAGGGGTGCGTAGATGAACGCGCCAGCGATGCTGGTTGCCGCACCGACTGAACTCAGGAGGCCGATATATTGTTGACTGAAGCCGAGAACATCGGTTTGGTAGTAGAGAAATGCCGGACCGAAGGACGGACTAAAATTGAACAAAAAGATGAAGCCGGCTACCAGCCATACCGAACGTTCCCCGAATCCTTCCTTTAGCGCTGCCCAGATTTCCTTGAATCCGGTATTTTTTGGATCCACTTGCTTCTCGCGCACGAAAAATACAGTCATCAGCAGTACGATAAAAGGAAATATCGCTGCAACGGCAAAAGCGGCTTGCAGGTTCCGGTGCTCGGCAAAATATCCGCCCAGCAGTCCCACGATGATTGATGCGGCGGTGACCGCAGTCCATTGCACGGATTGAAAAGCTCCGGTGAGTCCGTGTGATTTGCCATTTTCGACCATCAGCGCATCGGTCAGCACATCGTTATAGGCTAGACCCAATCCCATCGCCGTATAGAGAATGGCAAGTTCCCAATAGGTATAATGCGTCGAAAATCCGGCAGTCAATCCGGCCATGCACGCCAGCGCCGAAGTCAGCAGCAGATAGCTCTTGCGCCGTTGGCCGAACAACGGCAGGAAGTCCGAGATCAATCCGTAGAGTGGTTTAATGAACCATGGAATCGACGCCAGAAGAAAGAAAGTCGCAACATCATCAGCCTCCAGACCATGATCTTTGAAGCTAATGGCAATCACCTGGATGGGCAGTGCGGACATGCCTTGGGCGAAATAGACGATAGCAAATAAGATTGCAAGGCGTCGAGCCTCGATAGTTTTGAACGGATGCAGACGTTGCAGCCAATTTTTCATAGGTGTGTCATACAGCTAAATTGTATTGCTTATCTTGTAATGCCTCATGCTGTCTGATTGTTAATCGTGCTTAAGTGCATCGATCACGAAACCTTACACTTTTTATTTCCACGGAGCCGTCTTTGGAATTCTTGCCTACACGCAAATATCTGTGCGTAAGTGTTTCAGGTGCATTGGATGTTTGGTTTTCAAAAGGCACCTCCAGAAATATGTATGTATTGACTGTCACATAATATTATTCTGGAGGGTTCATACTGAGGAAAGATACTCAACCATGATCTGGATTTGTTAGCTGGATTGCAAAGGAGAACCCATCTCATTAGTTGTTGCAATTAAACCGATCACGCCAGTCTATTTGCACCGCAGGAAATCTACGTTGAAAACGTTAGTTTGTCAAGCGCATTATAGAGAACGAATTGCCTCACTATAAAAGTAACCCGCGAGTAGCGTAAAACGCCATCGTTGCCTCATAATTGTAGAGAGCAAATAAACTGTCCGGGATTGTAGCAAATGATCTGTCCTGTTTTAAATAAATTCAAACTCAAGTCCGGCATGACCGTTATGTTATTTTTCTTTCTTGAGACTTGGAACTATGTTTGATCATTACGACCTGCTTGACGATCTCAATAAACCATTGCCGTTAAGAGACAAGATTGTCAGCGCGCACCATTCTGTTCAGGATAAATTTCCATTCATCTCACGTATCGCTATCGCACTATACGATACCAAAACACGGATATTGAAAACTTATATGGATAGTAGTGGAGAAGACAAACCATTGACTCATTATCAAGCTCCCTTGGATAATGCGCCATCATTAAAGGAGATTCTGGCTAAAGGTCTGCCGCGGGTTGTCAATAATTTAGTTACTTTTGAAGATGGCACGCATGAGCACACGCAAAGGATCGGCCGCCAAGGTTATGCAGCGAGCTATACTATGCCGATTTTTCATAACGGTGAGTTTGTCGGATTTTTATTTTTCAATTCACATGAAAGCGACGTGTTTACAGAGAATGTTTTAAGCATCCTCGATATTTATGGACATTTGATCGCACTGATGGTCGTGAACGAACTCTCCACGTTAAAAGTCATGAGCGCAGCGCTGAAAACAACCAGTGGTATTACCCATTTGCGCGACCCTGAAACGGGTAGTCATTTGGATCGCATGTCACGTTATAGCCGCCTCATCGCCGAATCCCTTGCCGATCAATATGATCTGAATGATGCATATATTGAACATATTTTTATGTTTTCGCCGCTTCATGATATTGGAAAGATCTCAATACCGGATAGCATTCTACTAAAGCCGGGGCCGCTGAGTGAGGATGAGCGATCGATTATGAATACGCATGCAAGTAAAGGTAGGAAAATGATTGATGATATTGTTGCAAATTTTGGTTTTGGTAATCTCAGTAACATTGATATTTTAAAAAATATCGCTGAATTTCACCATGAAGCCGTTAATGGCAGCGGTTATCCAGTTGGCAAGATGAACGATGATATTCCGCTCGAAGCTCGTATTATTGCGGTTGCTGATGTATTTGACGCACTTACTTCCAGCCGTCCTTACAAGGAAGCTTGGAGCAATGAGAGAGCATTTAACATGCTCAAACAGCTTGCCGGCGAGAAACTGGACAGTGATTGTGTATATGCTTTGCTTGAGAACCAGCAGAAAGTTGAATTGATTCAACAGCAATTCAAAGAAAGTGTTTACAGTTAGTCGTAGCTAACCGGCAGGATAATGCTATGGGAATTGCCATCGCAGGTATTCGGCGAATGCGCATCAGTTAAATCCGCTAAAATAGGCAGTTTTATTTTGAGGCTTTTGAATAAAAGCCATGACTGCCAGCCAATCTACCCAAACTCTAATCAAACCCAGTGATGCTGCCGCGTGGATCGCATGCATCCGGCGTGCCTGGCTGGATAAACATCAATCCATTACTGTTGAGCCGGATGCATTTAATCAGCTACTCAGCGATCTAGGGCTAGCGCATGAGGCCGCTATGCTGGCTAGGCTGGAAAGCCAGTATCCAGTGACTCAAGCAATTTCCTTCGATCATACCCAAGTTTTGATGCAACAAGGCGCGCCAGTTATTTACCAGGGACGGCTTGTAGATGAGCAACAAGGTTTGGCGGGATATCCCGATTTTTTGATTCGTCATGAAAGTGGTGAATATCAGCCTGCTGATGCCAAGCTTTCACTCAGTGAAAATAAAAAGGCAATCCAGATCCAACTGGGAATATATCGCCGGTTACTGAGAAATGAATTGCCTGCAATGGTTTTTCTCGGGGATGGCCGCACAGCATGGCTTGGTGATGAGGTCAATCCAGTAGTCGATGAATTTATAACCGGTATGAGAGCATTGCTTGATTTGCCGCAACAACCGGCGGTTCGTTATAGCCACAGTAAATGCCGCATCTGTCCATATGATGCTCATTGCCGTCCGGATTTTGAAGCGAAAGAAGATATCTCGTTGCTTTATGGAATTCACGGCAAGGCTGCGGAGCATCTGGCAGAAGCGGGTATTTCAACAATCTCTCAGCTTGCTATGAGCACAGTCGAATCCATACCGGATGTGCCTTATCTCAAAGGTAATAAAAGAAAACACCGCGCTATCCTGCAAGCCAGCTCGTTTCTCAGCGGTAAGGTATTTCAATTGAATAAAGCCACTTTGCCGGAGGGTACCTGGATTCATTTTGATATTGAAGACAATCCCTTAACGCCAAACCGGGAGCGTCATGTTTATCTTTGGGGGTTTCTGGTACCCGCATATACCCGAGAGAACTTTGACTATGTGTGGACCGATGATGAAGCCGGTGATTACAAAGGTTGGCTCAGTTTCTTGCAAAAAATTGAAGAATACCGTTCGAATTATTCTCCATTGGTACTTGCACATTATTCCAATCACGAAAAAGCCACCATCCGGCAATATGCCGAACGCTATACGATGGAAAATCATACTACTGTGGCATGGCTGCTCGGCGCGAATAGCCCTCTGTTTGATATGCAAAATCCGGTTCTGGATTGTCTGGTGCTGCCGCTACAGGGGTATGGTCTTAAAGACATCTGCAAACATCCGGATCTGGTTAATTTTCAATGGGAAAATGAAGAATCCGGATCGCAATGGTCAGTCGCGCAATTCAATCGTTTTCGCTTAGAGACAAACTTAGCTGAGAAACAAAAACTCAAAGCAGAAATACTGCGTTATAACCGTGATGATGTCATCGCTACCCGAAGATTGGAAGTATGGATTAGAAAGTTATTTTGTTGAATCCGTTAGCGTACATCTTTAGTTTATAAAATTATAGGGCCTGGGTTTCCCAAGTCAAATGGTGCGCCCGTATGAATCCTGAAATCGTACGATATCGTCTTCGCCAAGATAAGTTCCCGATTGAACCTCTATTAGATGTAAGGGAATTTTTCCAGGATTCTCGAGACGATGCGATTTTCCAAGCGGGATGTACGTCGATTGGTTTTCTGTAAACAAGGTTTCTTGATTTTCTACAGTGACTTTCGCGGTGCCGCTGACGACTATCCAATGTTCCGCTCTATGGTGATGCATTTGAAGTGACAGTTTTTCTCCCGGTTTCACCATGATTCGTTTGACCTGAAAACGTTCTCCTTTGTCGATTCCTTCATACCAACCCCATGGGCGATGGACTCGCAGATGTTCGAGATGTTCCTTGCGCTGGCTGGATTCAAGGTGCTGTATCGCAGTCTTGAGATGCTGTGCCTTGCTTTTGTGCATTACCAGCACAGCATCGGCTGTTTCGACGACAATGACGTCATCGAGTCCGATTACGGCGACTAGGCGATTTTCCGCACGAATATAACTATTTTTGGTATCAAAAGCGAGCGTATCGCCACTGGTGACGTTACCATCGCCGTCCTTCGGTGCAATCTGCCACAGGGAATCCCAGGATCCGACATCGCTCCAGCCGAACTGTGCGGGTACCACGGCAGCACGATCGGTCACCTGCATGATGGCATAATCAATCGAATCCGATGGAGAAGCCGTAAACGCCTCCTTACCGGGAAGGATAAAGCCAAGATCCGTGGTTTTTTCTTGCCAAGCCTTCTGAACGGCGGCAAAGATATCCGGCCGATGCCGCTGCAATTCTTGCAAATAATTTTTGGCAGTAAAAACGAACATGCCGCTATTCCAGGTATAACCGCCTTCCTGTAAATAAGCTGCAGCGGTTTCCCGGTTAGGTTTCTCAAAAAAAGATTGAACCTGATAAGCAGTCAGTGCAATGGGCGTGGCAAACGAAAGCGCTGCACCGGCTTTAATATAACCATAACCTATCTCCGGTGCAGATGGCACGACACCAAAAGTCACCAAATAACCTTCTTGGGCCGCCACTTTCGCTGTTTCCACCGCTTGTGCAAAAGCAATCGGATCGTCAATGACGTGATCGGCTGGCAAAACGATCATCAAGGCGTTTTCATTGATCTGCGCCAGATGAAATGCGGCAAGCGCAATGGCTGGTGCGGTATTGCGTCCAACTGATTCAAGATAAATTGCTTCCGGCTTGATTTTTATCGCTTCACATTGTTCCTGGATCAGGAAGCGATGTTCGGAATTACACACAATAATTGGTGCCTGCGTATTCGATAGTGCGGCTGCCCGGGCGAGTGTGGCCTGCAGCATGGTTTCTTTTCCAACGAGCGGTAACAGTTGTTTGGGATAATTGGCGCGCGAAAGCGGCCACAGCCGGGTGCCACTTCCACCGGAAAGGATGACGGGGTGAATGTTTACGTTCATTTGCTTGAAGTATCCTTATTTTTTACGAGACACACATGACAAGACGATGTTCACTTTCTGAATTTGAACATTGCCAATACTGCAAGGCATCTGCCCGATTGTCAAATGGGTGACAAAAAGGCTGGCACGGTAACGTTTATTAAGTAGGGTGGATTGTTACATGGTAAGCGCTGAAGACAGTTAATAAATAGAAGTTTTTTACTGGTTTATTTTGTGTTTTTGATACTAAGGAAGCTCTGATTAAGTTGATTACATTCATGGTTAGACAAGCTGGCCACGAATGTAATCGATATATTGCCGTTCGTCCCAAGTCTGTAATCGTTTCAGCTGCCGGTGTGCGAAAAATGCGCTGGTTGAAATTGGATGGGTTCAAGAACAGCGCTCTGTAAGTACTTCCCCAACTGAACGAATGATCAGGGCCATTGAAATAGCGCCAGGATCAGGGAAACTCATACTTTTCTCTGCGTGAGGACGCGCGCGGCCAATCTTGGGCAGAAGATGTGCTGTGGCCTGGGCCGCTTCATCGGCGATAATCGTTGCAGTCGCCCAGGCATCCGGAATCGAGAGGCCACGGGATGCTCCACAAGCAAGCGCAGCGGTAAATGGGTGGAGAACATCGATCATGGTTTTATCGCCTATTTGTGCTTTACCGAGATCGATTACCCCGCGAAGTGCGGCAGCAGTGCCAGCGGCAATTGCTGAGGTATTCGGCCTAGCCGCGTCACCGAGGACGTCACCCAATTCACGCAGAATGACCCCCCACAACGCACCGGATGTGCCTCCTGCCCGGTCGGACCAAGCATCGCCGGCAACCTTGAGCAACGTTCCTGCGCCAGCCTTGGCAACGAGTGCTTCCTTAGCCGCGGTGACTGCTGCAGTGAGTCCGCGTTGCATGCCGATGCCGTGATCACCATCTCCGGCAATCGCATCCAGGCGCCCGAGTTCGTCTTGATTCTTATCGATTGTTTGCCAGGCAGCTTCGAGTGCTGCAAACACAATCACCGCAGTCGCTTGCGATTGTTTAGACCCGGCGTTTAACTGGTGTGGATTTTTTAGTGCCGCGGTATCGACCGCTTCCCCAGAGGATGGCGTGACATTCCCTCGACGAAATGTCGGCGTATCGGCCGCAGCAATCCAAGTTTGTTCGAGTTCATCGTTCATCCAAAACAACGTGAGCGAAACACCCGCCATGTCAAAGCTCGTGATCAATTCACCCACTTCCGGTTCGACAATAATCAATCCGCGCGCGGAAAGCAATTGATCAATCTTACGATAAACCACAAACAATTCTTCGTACTTGATGGCGCCGAGGCCGTTGAGTATTACGCCGACACGAGCGCCTTCAGGGCTACTGATCACTGCAGGAATTTCTGCAAGCAGCTTGTCGACCAAAAGCGCTGCCAAGCCATCGGCAGTTGTTGCATTCAAGCGGTAAAGTCCGGGTTCCCCATGAATACCCATCCCGATTTCCATTTTCCCGCTTTCGACTTCGAAAAGCGGCTTGTCCGCACCCGGAAGAGTGCAGCCAGAGAAAGCGACACCCAGCGTGCGTACGCGATCATTTGCTGCAGTGGCGATACGGAAGACATCATCGAGCGATCTTCCCGAATCGGCAGCGACAGCCGCCGCTTTGAAAACGGGCAGAGTACCGGCGATGCCGCGTCGTTTATGGCCTTCAGAGACGGGTGCCGATGCGGTGTCATCGGTTACAACCACTGTGCGCACGGCAATGCCCAAAGCACGGAGGCGTTCTTGCGCTTGATTGAAATTGAGGACATCGCCTGCATAATTACCGTAGCAAAATAGAATGCCGCCTCCGGCATTCACAGCTTGTGCGACATTACAAATCTGCTGTGCTGATGGCGACGCGAAGACGTTTCCCATCGCAGCACCGTGCGCCATTCCGGAACCGACAAAGCCGCCAAACGCCGGGTAGTGACCCGAGCCGCCGCCGATAACCAACACAACCTGACCGGGCTTGGCCTTATGTCGACGGATAACGCCGCCATCTACCCGATGTAACCGGCTAGCATGTGCCGCTACGAGGCCTTCAACCAACTCATCTGCAAATTTTGTAGGGTCGTTAAATAGATAAGTCACTTTTGGTTGATTTCATGTGATTTTGATTTATGCTCAGCGAGTCATTGAAATATGTTTACACGGTAGCCGATGTAAGGATAGAACACGCGAAGAAGTGCAGTTTATGCATGTAAAGAGCATTTTGAGCTTGTTTCTAACACCGCAGCGGCAACACAGCGAATAATTCAACGGGCTGCTCGATCGAAATATGCAAAAATATCTCAGAGTTGATGATGCGGCTAATAAAATAAGGGTTGTTAGAAAGAGGGTCAAGAGAAATTTACAACTTTGATTGATTGACTCCAAACAGTTGTATGTGCACGAACAGACCGGAAAAGCTTAAAATTGAGAGACTATATATTCATTCTGATTATCATCATAAAGGGCAGGGCACTATGCTGGAGACCGATGCCATCGATATAATGCAGGGAAATAACTTCCAATTACTGATCCTGGCGGACAACAAACATGACTCCAAACAAAATTAGACTTTTCTTAACAAAACTGAATCGCTGGGATATTTAATCCATGAAGCTGAAATTTACCAAAATGCAGGGTTTGGGTAATGATTTTGTCGTCTTGGACGGCATTAACCAATCGATAAATCTTGATCAACAACAGATTCGCTTGCTCGCCGATCGGCATTTCGGCATCGGCTGCGATCAATTATTGCTGGTTGAAAAAGCTGCCGGTCAGGCTGATTTCCGTTATCGTATCTTCAATGCCGATGGTAGTGAAGTTGAACAATGCGGCAACGGTGCACGCTGTTTCGTCCGCTATGTTCACGACCATGGCTTGACACAAAAAAATGAAATTCGCATCGAAACACTTAGCGGCGTAATATCGCCGAAACTGGAAATCAATGGAAATGTTACGGTCAATATGGGAAAACCCCTATTCGAGCCGGAAGCAATTCCTTTTGTCGCTGAGAAAATTGCTTTGACTTATCAGCTTGAAATGCCGGATAAGCCAGTTACAATAAGCACTTTGTCGATGGGTAATCCGCATGCTGTACGGGTGGTTCAGGAAATTGAAACTGCACCGGTAGAGACGGAAGGTGCCTTTATAGAGACACACCCGCGTTTTCCCAAAAGAGTAAATGTTGGCTATATGCAGGTAATTGATCGTAACCATATCAAATTGCGGGTGTTTGAGCGTGGCGCTGGTGAAACACTGGCGTGCGGCACAGGTGCCTGCGCAGCAGTCGTTACGGGCATTAATCTGGGTTTGCTGGATAATCAGGTCACTGTCAGCACACGTGGCGGTAAGTTGACAATTGGCTGGCAGGGGGAGGATGCCCCCGTATGGATGACCGGTCCGGCAGTTACAGTGTTTGAAGGTGAAATAAATTTGTAACCAACTAAGGAAGAATGATGAAACCGGAAGATGTCGCGCAGTATCTACAGGAGCACCCGCAATTCTTCAATGAATATGCTGATTTACTGGCAGATATTCAAATTTCTCATCCGCAGGATGATAAAGTGATTTCGTTGAATGAGCGGCAAGTGATCTCATTAAGAGAAAGAAATCGCGTATTACAGGATAAATTACTTGAACTGATCAGTTTTGGTGAAGAAAATGACGCTATCGGTGAAAAAATGCACCGGTTGGCTATTGCGTTGCTTTCTGTTTCCAGTTTGGACGAGTTTTTTAGTGTGTTGTATTTCAGCCTGAAAGAAGATTTCGCAGTTCCGCTTGTGGCAATTCGTGTCTGGGATATTTCCTGTAGCGGAAATCCCTATACCGAATTTACGCCCATTAGTGAGGATATTCATGTCATTGCCGCGAGTTTGTCACAACCGTATTGTGGCAATCATATCGCGGATGAGATCAAGCAATGGTTTGGTGAGGGCGCTGAACACCTCAATTCATTCGCGATGATTCCATTGAATACAACACAAACCATCGGCTTGCTTGTTTTGGGCAGCCCTGATGTAGAAAGATTTTATCCCGAAATGGGGACACTGCATTTAAAACGGTTAGGGGAGTTGGTGTGCACCACCATTACCCGTTATGATCAAGTGGAAACTGTAAGCCGTGAAGCAATGCAAGATCACGTAACCAATGAGTAGTAAACCTGAAACACTGGCCGCTGCATATATCCATCATCTGACTTATGAACGGCGCTTGTCACCGCTCACCAGTGAAAATTACGCTCGCGACATTCGTGTTCTGTTTAAACATTTAAATAAAGACGATTTGGAACAGGTTCAATTTCTGAATATCCGTCATGTCATTACGCAGCTCCATAGCAAAGGATTGTCTGGTAGAAGTTTGACCAGAATGTTATCGGCATGGCGCAGCTTTTACAATTATTTGATCCGCAAACATCACTATCAGCACAATCCCTGCATTGGCATGCGTGTCCCCAAATCACCACAAAAACTGCCCAACGCACTTTCTCCCGATGAAGCTGTACAGCTATTGACTTTCTCACCCGATGGCATTTTGATGGCGCGCGATAGTGCTATGTTTGAATTATTCTATTCTTCCGGTTTAAGGCTGGCTGAATTGGCGCAATTGAAGCCTGCGGATATCCATTTTGCGGAGGGAACGATAAAAGTTCTGGGGAAGGGCGGGAAGGAACGTATTGTCCCGGTCGGTGCTTTCGCGATTCAAGCATTAAAAGTCTGGCTTGAACAACGCTTATTGATTATTAAACCCGAGGTAACCGCACTTTTTTTATCGCAGCGCGGCGATGGGATTAGCGCCCGCACCATCAGCCATCGTCTGAAAAACAGAGCCAGGCAGCAGGGTATCCATCAAAATGTACATCCGCATATTTTGCGGCATTCTTTCGCCTCCCATCTGCTGCAATCCAGCGGAGATTTGCGTGCCGTTCAGGAAATGCTGGGGCATGCGCATATCACTTCCACGCAAGTCTATACTCATCTGGATTTCCAGCATCTGACAAAAGTTTACGATACTACGCATCCACGAGCGAAAAAAAGAGATTGAGTACGCAAAGAATCTTTCAATCTGAATCGACTATGTTTTATACGTTATAATGATACTTTGTAATACGTTCTGTAAATTCCATGACAACAATTGTTTCAGTAAGGCGAGGCCGTCAAGTTGCATTGGGTGGTGATGGTCAGGTAACACTCGGTGCTGTTGTGGCCAAATCCAGTGCCCGCAAAGTTCGCAGACTCTATCATGATAAAATCCTTGCCGGATTTGCCGGTGGTACTGCCGATGCTTTTACCCTGTTCGAACGATTTGAAGGCAAACTGGAAGCGCATCATGGCCATATTATGCGCGCGGCTGTAGAGTTAGCCAAAGACTGGCGCACAGACCGGATTCTGCGCAGATTGGAAGCTATGCTGGTTGTTGCCAACGAGGATGCGACGTTGATTATTACCGGCGCTGGCGATGTGATCGAACCGGAATTAGGTCTCGCTGCCATTGGCAGTGGCGGTTCTTTTGCATTGGCTGCCGCCCGTGCGCTATTGGAAAATACCGATTTGCCGCCCAAGGAGATTGTGAAAAAAGCACTCACAATCGCAGGTGATATCTGTATTTATACAAACCAGGATCATGTCATCGAAACCATCGACTGAGTTATTCCTGCCAACGTATCAAGAACGCATTTTTTATTACTATAGAGATCGAGCAACGATTTGTTTGATCTGTAATCCGGAAGTCCTGTTCATATTTTATCTATTGCAGAATTAACATTATGTCTCAAATGACCCCGCAGGAAATTGTCCATGAGCTGGACAAACATATTATCGGTCAGGATTCAGCCAAGCGCGCCGTGGCGATTGCGCTGAGAAACCGTTGGCGCAGACAGCAAATTGCCGATCCGCTACGTCAAGAAATTACGCCCAAAAACATTCTGATGATCGGGCCGACAGGTGTGGGAAAAACTGAAATTGCGCGTCGTCTGGCAAAATTGGCGAATGCCCCCTTCATCAAGATTGAAGCCACTAAGTTTACCGAAGTTGGCTATGTTGGGCGGGATGTCGACTCGATTATCCGCGATCTGGCAGAAACAGCAGTTAAAGAATCGCGCGAGAAAGAAAACAGAAAGAAACAACCGCTTGCAGAAGACCGTGCGGAAGAACGCATTCTCGATGCCTTGTTGCCGTCGGCCAGGGATTTTGACTTGAATTCAACTGCTGAAGATCAGAATAGTGCAACCCGTCAGAAGTTTCGCAAGAAATTGCGCGAAGGTGAGCTAGATGACAAGGAGATTGAAATTGACGTGGCTGCACCACGTGCCAATATGGAAATCTTTGCCCCGCCTGGAATGGAAGACCTGACATCGCAGATTCAAGGAATGTTTCAGAATATGACCGGAGATAAAAAGAAAACCCGTAAGCTGACGATTCGCGAAGCCAGAAAAATGCTGCTGGAAGAAGAAGCCGCGAAAATGATTAATGATGAAGAATTGAAACTAACAACGATACAAAATGTGGAGCAGAATGGTATTGTTTTTCTGGATGAGATAGACAAAATCGCTAGTCGTGCAGGAAGTACAGGTGCGGATGTTTCACGCCAAGGTGTGCAACGGGATTTGCTTCCTTTGGTTGAAGGCACAACTGTATCAACCAAATACGGCATGATCAAAACCGATCATATCTTGTTTGTAGCCAGTGGTGCATTTCATATGTCCAAGCCCTCTGACCTAATTCCAGAATTGCAAGGACGCTTTCCCATTCGTGTAGAGCTGACCAGCCTGAGCGTCAGTGATTTTGAACAGATTCTAACCAATACGGATGCATGCCTGACTCGTCAATATGAAGCGCTTCTGGCCACAGAAGGTATCCAATTGCAATTTTCCAGCGATGCGATTAAACGTCTGGCCGAGATTGCGTATTCCGTGAACAGTAAAACTGAGAATATCGGTGCCCGACGGTTGCACACCGTCATGGAAAAATTGCTCGAAGAAATTTCTTATAATGCAACCAAGCACAGCGGTGAGACCATTGTCATTGATGCATCGTATGTTGATGCGCGTCTCAAGGATCTGGCGCAAAGCGAGGATCTGGCTCGGTATGTGCTGTAATTTTATTTCTATATATGGGTTAAAGCCACTGTCTTTAGACGGTAGTTTTGATATAAATTTGTTGATTCCTGTGCGTTTAGCGTAGCTACATATCTGCAATGGCATAGATGCGTATCAAAAAAGATGGTTAAGGTATAATAACCGGTTTCTCATTATTGGATTGTTGGAGGTCTATATGCCTATTTATGAATATCTTTGCAATTCATGCGGTGCCGAGAAAGAACATTTGCAAAAGATTAGTGATGCACCCATTGCGGCTTGTCCTGTTTGCGGCAGCAGTAACTATACAAAACTGATATCCGCTGCAGGATTTCAATTGAAAGGCAGTGGCTGGTATGTCACTGACTTTAAGAATAACAAAGTAAAGCAGACAGATACCAAGCCGGCTACAAAAGAAGGTGTACAGTCAACAGCACCTGCCACTCAGGATACGGCGGCAGCCGCAACTAAGGAAAGTAGCCCGGTTTCTACTGCAGCTGCTGCTGACTAGTCGATCGAGAAATATCGCTTACGCTGCCATGCAACAACTGATCCAATCTACATTTTTTGCCGCATAGATATCGATATCCTGCGGCCTAATAACAAAGAATCGTAATCTCACCTTCAGACTAATAAACAGAATTATGCGTACAAATTACTGTGGCGCCATTAATGCCGATTATCTTGATCAATCAGTGACACTTTTTGGTTGGGTTCATCGGCGCAGAGATCATGGCGGTGTGATATTCATCGATTTGCGCGATCGCGAAGGTCTGGTGCAGATCGTTTGCGATCCTGACAATGTTGAAACATTCCAAACCGCAGAAAAAATACGCAATGAATTTGTGTTGAAAATCACAGGTAAGGTAAGAAGACGCCCTGAAGGAACGATCAATACGTCCTTATTCAGCGGTGAGATAGAGATTCTGGTCGCAGCGATAGAGGTATTGAATAGCTCGCTGACACCGCCTTTTCTGATGGATGATGACAATATTAGTGAAGTCGTCCGATTGGAGCATCGTTATCTGGATTTACGTCGTCCGGTGATGCAATCCAATCTTCGCTTGCGCCATAAAGTAGCGATGGCGGTGCGGGTGTTTTTGGATCAGCATGGGTTTCTGGATATTGAAACACCGATGTTGACCAAATCCACACCGGAAGGCGCGAGAGACTATTTGGTTCCGTCACGAGTTAATGCCGGTCATTTTTTTGCATTACCGCAATCGCCGCAGTTGTTCAAGCAGCTCTTGATGGTATCGGGATTTGATCGTTATTATCAGATCACACGTTGTTTCCGCGATGAAGATTTGCGCGCGGATAGACAGCCGGAATTTACGCAAATCGATATAGAAACATCTTTCCTGTCAGCCGATGAAATTATGTCGCTGATGGAAGAGATGATACGCGGCCTGTTCAAGACCTTAAATAATGTGGATTTACCCAACCCATTTCCACGTTTGACCTATGCAGACGCGATGTTCAAGTATGGCTCGGATAAGCCGGATTTACGTGTCTCATTAGAATTTACCGAATTAACCGACATCATGAAAGATGTTCCTTTTAAGGTGTTTCGTGAAGCGGCGGAGAAGCCGGATGGCCGCGTTGCTGCATTGTGTGTGCCGAGAGGTGGGGAGTTGTCGCGCAAGGAAATTGATGACTATACCAGCTTTGTGGCGATCTACGGCGCGAAAGGATTGGCTTACATTAAAGTAAATAATCTGGCCGATGGCGTTGAAGGGTTGCAATCGCCGATTCTGAAATTTCTGCCGGAAGAAACCATTAAAACAATTCTTGCGCGCACTAATGCAAAGAATGGCGATTTGATATTCTTCGGCGCGGATAAAACTAAAGTCGTCAATGAATCTTTAGGCGCATTACGTATCAAAATTGGTCATCAGCATGGTCACGCTGAATCTGGCTGGAAACCGTTATGGGTTGTTGATTTTCCAATGTTTGAACGCGATGAAGAAGAAAATCGCTGGCAAGCGCTACATCATCCCTTCACATCGCCTGTCGATGGGCATGAGGATTTATTGGAAACAGATCCCGGCAAAGCAATCTCAAAAGCTTATGATATGGTTCTAAATGGCTCTGAAATTGGTGGCGGTTCGGTACGGATTCATCGTCAGGATGTTCAGTCTAAGGTGTTTCGTGCTTTGAATATTTCCGCACAAGAGGCGCAAGAGAAATTTGGTTTCCTGTTAGAGGCACTGCAGTATGGAGCCCCGCCGCACGGGGGCATTGCATTCGGTTTAGATCGTATTTTAACTATGATGACCGGTTCAGAATCAATCCGTGATGTGATTGCATTCCCCAAAACACAACGTGCACAATGCCTGTTAACACGCGCGCCGAGCACTGTGGATGAAAAGCAGTTAAAAGAACTAAACATTCGCCTACGTCAAACTGAAACAAAGCCAGCGAATGGGTAGTTTACTGCTTTAATGTATAAAATCCCGGTTTCTGTTCTGGTGGTAATCTACACGACTGATCTACAGGTTCTACTATTGGAGCGAACGGATCATCCAGGTTATTGGCAGTCGGTTACCGGAAGCCAAAATCCAGGTGAGACACTGTATCAAACCGCAATACGTGAAATTTCTGAAGAAACCGGCTTAAATGCTGCCAATCATTCTTTAACAGATTGGCAGGTTGAGAATCAATATGAAATATACGAAGAATGGCGCTGGCGCTATGCGCCGGGTGTCAAAATCAATACCGAGCATGTATTTGGTTTATGCTTACCTGGTATACCATCGATAAAGATTGCTGCCAGGGAACATTTAAACTACATTTGGTTGCCTTGGCAACAAGCGGCTGAAAAAGTATTTTCAAGCAGTAATGCGGATGCCATTCTTAGCTTGTCTGTGCACCAACAATCTGGTCAGAAATAATCCTTAATCCACACCACCTTCACCGGCAAATCGTTCAAGATATTTTTTGATGATTGTTCGGGTTTTTATATTGTGTACATGATAAAGCACAATGTAATTGACGATTCCGTGCATCGCTAAAGCGAGTAACAAACCTTCGAAAATACCGAGTTTGTACACAAGCAGGGCGCACAATGTGGCCAAAATCATTGCATACTGACCTTGATGCGCAACATGCAATAGCCCCATGATCATTTTCCAGCCGGTAAAAATCATAATAACGGCCAAAGAAAATTTAGGTAGATATTCCTTTAACTATAAGCTCCCAAGGAATCCTTTGCTTTATATCATTCTGCCACGCAGCATGTAAAAGCTAAGAAACGCGCTCCGATGACGTTTTATATTTTTCTCGTTGCCATCCTGCTAACCATCGTATTTGCTTATTTTGGCATTCAGAGAGTAGTAGCTAAAACTAATCCGGATACTGAAATTATATTATCTGACGAAAAACCGATAGAGCAGCCGGTTACTGTTACACCGCAGCCGGTCCAGCCGGTCGAGTTACAGCGTAACCTGTTTGATGTCCAATTACTGACACATGACATTGACTGGTCAATCGTATCCGCTTGTTTAGCGAGTCCTAAACTCGGATGTGTTTGTTACGGCCAATCCGGACAGCGTTTAGTTGTTCCAAAGGAATCCTGTGAACTCGCTGTTACCTCCGGCTGGCATCGTAAGAAAGCATAAAACAAACCCCTTTATTTTTTTACAGGAGTATTTGAAGTGAAACAATCACAAGAAAGATTTAATGAAATAATGGAATCACTTGACGAATTGAGAATGTTTCTAATTCTTGACAATCCAAACATACAAGAAAAAGAGAATACAGAAGCTTTAATTCGTGATCTTGAAGTCGAACTCGAAGTGACCTGGTCAAGTAAAACCGGACACCCCAGTTAAGCAACTTTCATCGTTTTTGCTGCTTCAGCTTCATATTGGTTCGGACTTTTGTAATCCAGGTATGAATGCAGTCTTTGGTTGTTATAAAACAC
>NZ_JAKFWH010000092.1 GCF_021731985.1 Nitrosomonas sp. | reverse complement strand
TGTAATACAGTAACCCTGCGTTAAGACAAGCTCCCAGTCCGATTGCCAATGCCAGTCCGGCGTGTTGTAAAGGAATGATGAAAGCGAGATTCATCAGTTGTGTGGCAATCAGCGTGATGACAGCAATTTTGACCGGTGTTTTGATGTTCTGACGCGCATAGAATCCAGGGGCAAGCACTTTAACTAGAATTAATCCAAGTAATCCCACACTGTAGGCAATTAATGCTTCGCGTGTCATCCAGACATCATGGTCAGTAAATGCGCCGTGGTGAAAAAGAGTTGTGATTAAAGGCGTCGCTAATAATGCCAATGCCAGGGCCGCCGGTAAGGTCAGTAGTATTGTCAGTCGCAAGCCCCAGTCGAGCAAGCGGGAATATTCTTCGGTGCTATTGCTGTTGTAATGCCGGGCTAACGATGGCAATAGAATTGTGCCTAATGCCACACCCAGCAGACCGGCGGGGAATTCCATTAATCGATCGGCATAATAAAGCCAGGATACACTGCCGGTAACCAGAAGTGAGGCAAAGATGGTGTTGATCAACAAACTGATCTGGCCGACTGATACACCAAAGATTGCTGGGCCCATTAATTTGATCACACGCCAGGCACCGGTATCCGGGTTTCTGAAACGGATGCGAGGCAATAGTTTAAGCCGTAGCAGAAAGGGTATCTGGAAAGCGAGTTGTAATATACCACCGATAAACACTGCCCAAGCCAGCGCGAGAATCGGCGGATCGAGTAAAGGTGTGAGCCACAGTGCGCAGCCGATAAATGATAAATTCAATAGTGCCGGTGTAATTGCAGGAACATTGAACTTGCCATGAGTGTTGAGTATGCCGCCTGCTAAAGCAACCAAGGAAATAAAAAATATGTAGGGAAATGTAATCTGCAAGAGTTCAACGGTTAAGTTGAATTTCTCCGGATTGGCAGAAAATCCGGGCGCACTGGCGTAGATAATTAGCGGTGCTGCTAAGATACCAATGGCGCTAACGAAAAAAAGTGTGATGCCTAGAAGCGTGGTGATGTGATCAACCAAGTCTTGCGTTTCTACGGGAGTACGCGTGTTTTTATACTCGGCAAGAATCGGAACAAATGCTTGTGAGAATGCACCTTCGGCAAATAATCGCCGTAACAGATTGGGAATACGGAAAGCAACAAAAAAAGCGTCGGTCAGCATTCCTGCACCAAAAATCCGCGCAATGATGACGTCGCGCAAGAAACCGAGAATACGGGATATAAATGTCATGCTGCTGACAGCAGCGAGTGCTTTGAGTAAATTCAAAACGGTATATAAGTTGCGCTATCAGTAGGTAAAGTGGAAGGTTGTTTTACCCGGATTAGCTGTTATTCAGAATCCGGTTATTTCTCAATTCCAATTCAGAATAAATTTCAACCCTAACCAAACTAAAACGGGTAGTTCCAGATTAGAAAAAACGACTTATTTTCTTTATGAAACTTGCATCTGACCAGTTCCATTGCAGGCAATATTCGGCGCCAAGTTTTGGGTTTTTAATATCGGCTTCGATTTTGGTTTGTCCGGTGACAACGGGTGGTAATAGCGCTTCTTCTACATCATCATGTCTGCAGAAAAACCGGGCTGAAGAAATGGAGCGTCCCGCCGGTAATTCAACAGTTAGATGCAGTTGCCGCGTGTCATTGTCAACGACGTGGGAAAGAACACCTTCTGTTTGTGTGAAAGCATCTTCGTATTCATACGATAGGGTCAGATCAGAACCATTCACTACTTTTAACTCAGGTGGAAGTTTCATGCATACCCGATAGCTTCCATTTTCTTTTATCTGCTCAGCCGGATCGCTATCATTGACTCTGAAGTTACTGATACTGCCCATCCCACGTATATTTCTAAACCAATATTCTGAATTATCAACATGACAAGCAGTTGTCATTTGTGTTTGTGTTAGCGTTGCCTTATTGCCGTTTGTGTCGTGGATAGTCAGTATTTTTCTTAGATCTGAGATAGTAAATGCGGATTTGTTTTGTCTGTATTGATCATAGACCAATATCGATGCACTGAATGCAAATATTAACCCGATTACAAAGTAGTCAGTCAACAGTGCGACCAGAACGCCGAAAATAATGAGTGTTACATTGATGTAAAAAATGAGTTGGTTGGGTTTGTCAAACATTCAGGACTCCTCAATTTGCAGGCTATTTTTATAGTATTTATCGAAGCGCTGAGTTTATCAGAGAGAAGCATGCAAAAAAAGCAAGATAGGTAATAGATTGAAGCTGATCCGAGAAAACTCTTCGGATTAATCCATATCAAGACATAGCTTTTCACTCTGATGTGCAGAGTTTGTGGAGATTCCGGAAGCAATCAAGAAATTAGGGACTTCATTTGAATTTGGAGTTATTATCACGTGTTGCCGAATTGATCAATTTTTATGGAGAAAGCTATATGTCAAAAAAATCAATGAAACCTATTTCACTCGCGTTAGGCACTGCACTTGTAACCAGTCTTGCTGCCAGTAATCTCTCTGCAGATACCCGCGTAAATCCTTTTGCGATGAATGAATTATCTGGCGGTTACATGCAGCTTGCCGATGCGAGCAGCGCTAACAAATCAGATCAAGAAAGTAAATCTGATGGTAAGAAAACTGAGAAAGAAGGTAAGTGCGGTGAAGGTAAGTGCGGCGGTAAGAATGAGATGAAACAAAATATGGAAGGAAAATGCGGCGGCAAGAAAGCTGAACAAGAAGGTAAATGTGGTGAAGGGAAATGCGGTTCTAAAAAATAATTCGAACAATCCATGAGCAGTAACCGATATCCTGTTCATGGCGCTGGTCTTGGTCTGCGGCGCTCGCTAATGAGTTCGCTTGCGGATCAAACCACGCATCCGGTTAATTTCTGGGAAATTGCACCGGAGAACTGGATTGGTGTGGGTGGACGCCACGGAAAAATTTTTTGTGAGCTGACTGAGAAATTTCCTTTTATCTGCCATGGATTATCACTTTCAATCGGTGGACCGTCTCCATTGGACGAAGCCTTTCTGCACCGATTGAAGCGCTTCTTAAAAGAGCATCAGATCCGGTATTACAGTGAACACCTAAGTTATTGTAGTGACGACGGTCATCTGTACGACTTGCTTCCAATCCCCTTTACGGAAGAAGCGGTGCATTATGTTGCAGATCGTATCCGGCGTGTCCAGGATATCTTGGAACAACGCATCGCAATGGAAAATGTTTCCTACTATGCGGCACCTGGCAAGAAAATGGAAGAGCTTGATTTTATTCAAGCCGTGTTGCAGGAAGCGGATTGTGATTTGCTGTTGGACGTCAATAATATTTATGTGAACAGCACTAACCATCGATACGATGCCGAAACATTTCTTCGGCAACTGCCAGCCGAACGCATTCGTTATATTCATGTTGCCGGACATTACCAAGAAGCAGAAGATCTGATTGTGGATACACACGGCGCGGATGTAATTGATCCAGTCTGGCAATTACTCGAAAAAGCCTATCAATATTTTGGCGCCATTCCCACGTTGCTGGAGCGCGATTTTAATCTTCCACCGCTGGCTGAGTTGCTGGGAGAAGTGGACATCATTCGTGCATTGCAGTCGAAATATTCAGATCAAAGCAATGACCTCATACAACACGGCTGATCGTCCTGATTTTGTGCGGCAGCAATATGCGTTTGCGGCACACATCCGCAACCCGGAAAAAAATCCTTGTCCTGATGCAATCGAGAAACGGCGTATGAAAATCTACCGCGAGTTGTTTTATAACAACGTGGAAGATTTTATGGCCAATACTTATCCGGTATTGCGTCAAATAATGCCGGATGAGCGTTGGCACGCCTTGATCCGGGATTATTTTGCTAACCATCTGTCGCATACCCCTTTGTTTCCGGAAATGCCGCGCGAGTTTATAAAATATCTGGAACGGGAACGCAATCCGCATTCGGACGACCCGCCTTTCATGTTGGAGCTTGCTCATTATGAGTGGGTTGAGTTAGCACTTTCTTTATCAGATGAGAAAATTGACGAAACAAAAATAGATACGCATGGCGATCTGCTGGATGGGATACCTATTATTTCTCCCCTTGCCTGGTCGCTGAGTTATCGTTTCCCCGTTCATAAGATTGGTCCGGCTTTCCAACCTCAAGAAGCCGGTGAAACGCAAACGCACTTGATTGTTTATCGCGATGCCAATTTTGATGTGCATTTTATCGAAATCAATCCAGTGACGGCGCGGCTAATGCAGCTGATTTTGGAGAATAGCAACCAATCCGGGCGGGTTTTGCTGCAACAAATGGCCGCAGAACTTAATCACCCGCAACCCAATATCGTTATCCAGGGCGGTATGGAAATATTGAATGATCTAAAGAACCGTCAAGTGGTCTTGAAGGGGAGAACTTGACGTTCAAGAAATAGCGCTACAGCTTCAAGGTGTTATGCCGTTAGACTGCCTATTAGTGAATGATGGTAACGCATATCCCGTGCGGAAAATCAAATGATATGGACGTTAGACTTGAAGGAAAATAGCGCCGATAGTAACCACTCTGTGCCCAACATGACAAACTTTCTGGCTTCTTCCGTGCATGATATGAAGAATTCAGTGAGTATGTTGATAGGTGGTCTGGAAAAAGTGCTTGCGTCAACTGAAGCAGCTCAACTTTCTACGCATGCTGAATTGATGCAGATGAATCATGAAGCAAAACGTATTAACAACAATCTGATTCAATTGCTGACACTCTATAAGCTGGGTCAGAAAATTTATCCCTTTGATCCGCAATCCATTTGCCTGGATGATTTTTTGCGTGTGATGGTTGCGCAATATAGGGAGTTACTTAAATTCCGTGCAATTAATCTGGAAGTTCGTGTTAATCCCGAATTATATTGGTACTTCGATGAAGACTTAATCAGTGGCGTGATTGGAAATGCATTAAATAACGCCATGCGTTACACGTGTGACCGTATCCATGTAATCGCCGAGGAGAATGAAGGAAAACTAATACTGCGGATTGAAGACAACGGGAATGGCTATTCGAATCAAATTCTGCGGGAAAGTGATGATTGCGCGCGCGGCGTTGATTTTCAGGGCGGTAGCACAGGGTTAGGTTTCTATTTTTCGGCGATGGTGGCACGTATGCATCATAATCAAGGCTGCTTAGGCGAACTAAAGCTGGAGAATGGCGGTTCACTCAGCGGCGCTTGTTTTGTGTTATGCCTTCCGTAATGAATGGTTATTTATTGAAATCATGAATACTAGTGAGTTTAATGCTTTAACAGCAGATATGGATTTCACAGACACGACTGCGCTGATAATCGATGATTATCAAGAAATGCGCAGCATTTTTCGCGATATCTTGCGTAGCTGTGGCGCTGATGTGAAGAAAATATCCATGGCGGCAAGCGGAAGCGAAGCCATTTCTTTAATCAAGAAAACTCAGTTTGACATCGTGCTGTGCGATCTCGATTTAGGATCCGGGAAGAACGGACAACAAGTACTTGAGGAAGCCAAGCATCTGTCGCTTGTTGGGTCTTCCTGTCTGTGGATCATGATCTCTGCAGAAAAATCTCCAGAAGCAGTGACAGGTGCCGCAGAATATCAACCTGATGCCTATTTGCTGAAACCGGTTACCGAAATGAATTTGCGTTTGCGCTTAGCCAAAATTTGGGGAAAAAAGAAAGCATTTGCTGAGATTCACCAAGCGATGAAGCAGCTGGATTATTCTAAGGCCATGAATCTATGCGATCAACGTTTAACTTCCGATAAGGCGAATGCGGCTGATTTGCTTCGGACTAAGTGTGATTTGTTATTGATTACTGGTGAATATGATCGTGCCAAAATTGTATTGGAAAAAATTTTGGCTGAGCGCGATCTGCCTTGGGCGAAAGCGGCGTTAGCTAAAATCCTGCTAAAGAAAAATGATTTTGAAGCAGCCAAAACATTGCTCGAGGAAACTGCTGAAACAAATCCTGCATTTCTTGAAGCACACGATTTACTCGCTCAAACGTTGCAAGCTATGGGCAATTTCGAAGAAGCAAACAATGTACTGGAACGTGCGGTAAAGCTATCGCCAAACTCGGTATTGCGACAGAAGAATCTTGGTGCTGTGGCAATGAAAATCGGCAAACTGGAAAATGCTGAGCGGGCTTTCCGCAAGAGCGTATCGTTAGGGGAAGATTCTGTACTAAAAACAGCGGATGCCTATTTTGGACTTGCCAAAGCATGCAGCGCCAGTAAAAAACCGGATGAAGCAATTAGAGTACTGGGTCAGCTCAATAAGAGTTTCGCTACGGATGAAATGCGCCTAAAAGTATTGGCAGTGGAAGGAATGATTTATCATCAAAGCGATAATGCCGAGAAGACTAAGCAGATCGCCACTGAGATTATCCAGTTGATAGACCAGGATGCTATTCATCCAGACAGTGAGGGGTCATTGGAAATAGCGCGCTTGCTGATGGTTACGGACGATAAGGACAAAGCCATCAAATTATTGCAGCGAGAGATTAAGAATAATCCAGAGAATGCTGCCTTACTTCAAGATGTCGCGGAAATATTTGATCAAGCTGGCATGGGCGAAGAAGGCAGTAAATTGATTGAGACGTTACGCCAGGAAGCTATGCTGATTATGAATCGTGGTGTATTGCTCGTCAGTAAGGGGCAGTATGAAGAGGCGGTCAATGCCATGCGGGATGCTTACGCAGCAATGCCGGCAAACATGCGCGTGTTACTCAACTTAGCCTACGTAATTATTACGTATATTCAAAAAAAAGGACCAACGGCAGAGCTGATTCAAGAAGCGCGTAGTAGTCTTCTCGCTGCAAACGAATTGTCACCCGGAGAACCGCGTTTTATCCGCTTGATGGCTTCACTGAATGAGTTCTCCGCATCAGCATGATCTATAACGAAAGCTTTTCTTCAGAAGAAAAGCTTTCAGTACAAACGAGCTTAACTGCCCACCTTAACAAAGCTGCCACCTTGGTTAATCCAGACTTCCCCGGTTAAGGCATCACTAATCGTCGTGGCATCCGTCTCAAAGCAATCGGGTACGCTCTGACTTGTATAGGTGCCTTTAGTGAAATAATTCACTGGGGGTGTTATCACGATGCCATCAATGGGTAGAGACCCTATTGCTCCGGTTATGGCTGCGGTAATATCGAGACAAAGATCGGAATTGACAACCAAGTTGGCAGTTTCAGCCGGTGCATTCATCGTGCAGTGTTTAACGTTTGCTGCTGTATCGACAATAGCTTGAAACGGATTGGGTAATCCTGGAATGCTGGTGGATAAACCGTCTATTCTTGATGAAGTAATCGTATTGCTGCCAAGTAAGGAAATGCCGCTTGCCGTCGTTTGTTGCGGTACTTGACAAAGATTGGTGTTTGTCAGGTCGGGGGCAGCGACACAGTGACCATTTGTAGTGACCGTCACGACATTGCCGCTCTGGCTATAAGTAACTCCGGCGAGGACATTAGCGGTATCGCAAGCAGCGATGCCGCCACTTCCACCAGAATTATTGATTTCGTTGATTAAACTTGCAAGCGTGTCAATCACTGTCGGATTATCTCCCCAGGGTCCACCTAACACATAAACGCTATTATCGTTTTTGTTTACACCGGCATAAATGCCGGACTCTGGATAGTACCGGTATAACCAGGGTTCGATATTTTGCGTGGCCTGATGGCTCCGGAAGATCGCCGGGTAAGTCTTCTCAGCCCAGTTGAGCAATGTTTCGGTATCACTTGCAGTATCCGCGAGAGCGGAATGCGTATTGAAGAACAGAAAGAATGTGCAAGCCGATAAAAGTAACTGTTTTATGTGCTGTTTCATATTGAAGCACCTCGATTGATTAGATGAGTTGAATGTTTAAGTAATGGAATGTTCCATATATTTTAAAAATCATGGAGACATTATTGCATTTTATGTATTGAATCTAGATCAGGAATTAGCTGGTATAAAGTATGTATTTCAACGAATACAAGGCAACTGAATATCATAGAAAAGCACCAAAATGGATCTTCTTGGCGTCTCTATTTGTCAGTGCATATTTTAAGAGAAGCCATTGGCGCTATTGAGATTTCATCTGCCTCGGGTTTTTTCCGGAGGAGCAAATTTTTATTGATGCACTTTGACAGCAAGTTGCAGTAATTTTGAGCTGATATCGAGCCCTGAAGCACGTACTCTGGTCAAATTAATTTCAAAAACAATTTTCTCATTGACTAGACTCATATTGATTGCAATGCCCTGTGCGGTAGCATTTGGGTTATCAGCCAGTGTGAGGATGGGTTCATTCTGTAGATCATTTAAGATGCTGGATAACTGGCTGCTAACCGATTTAGAGAAGAAGATCACTTGGCACGCCTTTAATTGATCAAAGTCAGCAATACGTGTGACTTTGATGTGGCGGTTATTAACCGATCTGTTTTGTAGTTTGTCGATTTCCTGGCCGAAAAAATCTTCCCCATAAATACACAGATTAATCGTCTGGCTGGTACTGTCTGGCCAGTGGGTAAATGCAATAAAGTTATAAATAAAGGCGGCTTTGACTTGGTATTCAATCATGCTGTTGGCCATCGCCACCGAGTGAGAAACCGGCAGACAAAATCCCAGATACAAGGCGAATAAAAAGTGATAGAAACTTCGTTTCACGAATTTATCTGAGCGCTTGAGTAGTCGATTAAATAAGTGCATGCCCATGTATTTCCACTAGAAGCGCCACTGCGCGCCTGCGTAAATACCGCGTGGAATAAATACGGGTACTATGGGAAGAAATTCTGAGGCATACTCTCTGTGATTTTGACTAAACAGATTTTGACCGACAACGAACAACTCGGTGTTTTTTGTTGGTTTGTATGCCAGCTTTGCATCCATCGTGACATAGCTTGGGATATGGTAAAGCGAGATGGCACTGGTATAGCGTAACCAAAGATTGAGCTGCAATCTTTCAGAAAAATCGTAGTTTGAACGAACCGACAATTGATGTTGCGGGTTTGCTTTGCTTGCGGCACCTGAACTTGGGTCAGTTTTTTTAAAAGCACTATTAGTGGAAAAGTCTATGTTGAGAAAACTATAACTCCCTTGCAGACGCCAGTTATCTCTTGGTTTCCAATCAACCGATGTTTCAACCCCGTAAGTTAGTGCAGATCCTTGATTATTAGCAATAATAGGAAATAAAAATTGTCTCGGTAATCCTGTGCTGAGCGACAATGCACCAAAGCTCGTATCACGCATTTGACTGTAGTCGTTGATAAAACCTGTCACATCGATGGAAGCTTGCGGAGAGAACTGATGCCGGTATCCCAGTTCGTAAGCGATCAGTTTTTCTGAATTGAAGTGATTGCCGCCTTGTAACGATGCTGCGATAGGAAATGGTAAGGCAGATAATCCAGGAAAAGATTGAAATTGTGGTGTGAGATTAATCATGCCATCAATTTCACCGCGAGAAGGTGTTCTCACTGCACGGGATACGGCCATCCAGACTGAATTCTCAGTATTGGGTGTCCACATCAGGCGTGCATTGGGTTGTATTTCCATTCCAGTGAAATCGTTATGTTCGAATCGACTGCCTATTGAAAGCAACAAGCGATCCGGTATCAATGTGATGTCATCGCGGATGAAAGTGCTGCCCAAATGATTCGTGCGCTCACGAGGGGAAAATGTGACTAAATTGGTATCGAAAACTTTGTTGTGATAGAGCCGGTAATTGGCTCCCCAAGTGATATTGTGCCGATCGAATAATGGAAAACGGTATTGCATATCGACATCAAAGCTTTCGGCATCAGATTTTCCCAATGGCTGTATGACTTGCCGACTGCGATCGTAATAAATCTGCAGCATGAATGAAGAACTTTCGGAGAAAGTCCGGTCCCAGCGAAAGCGTATATTTCCCCCTTCGTTATGTCCACGCATCCCGCTTGTTAAGGTGGGCGATAGACTGAGGCCGTTTTTATCGAGGGTACTGCCATCGAAATTGGAAAAAATATCACTCTGCAAAGTAAATTGATCAATGCCACGGTTATGGTCCACGCGGAACCCCCCTCTGGCCGAGTGCCATTGATCGTTAGCATTTCCGCCGGATAATGATTGCGTGTGATCTCGTGAAAATCCTTTGGCGTAAACACGGAAAGGCGTTTCTTCATTGATTTTTCCGCCGTAGCGCGCGCCCACAAAGCCCTGCTCAAAACTACCACCCCCAGCTGTGAGGAGCGTGCCCTGAGTATCGGCAGCTTTCTTGGTGATAATATTAATGACGCCATTGACTGCATTGGATCCCCAAGATACTGCAGCAGGGCCGCGAATCACCTCGATGCGCTCGATATCTTCCATCAGCGTGTCTACCTGTTCCCATAGAACGCCTGAAAATAGTGGTGAATATACACTGCGGCCATCCATCAGCACTTGCAGTTTATTGTCATAGGCCCCATTAAAACCACGGATGCTGACAGCCCATTTATCTGTGCCGACACGTTCCACTTGCACCCCAGGCGCCATCCGCAACGCATCGGGAATGCTGGTTGCACCAGAGCGGCGTATGTCATCTTGTGTAATCACAAAAACGGCGGATGCGACTTGGGTGAGCTTCTGCGGATTTCTGGAAACTGTGGTGACTTTGATGTTCATCAGCTCTTCGATACTTAGACTCATAAACTGATTATCAACAGCTTTATTTCCAGCAACTGCGGAATTTGTCAAATGACCAAAGATAACAAGTAGCAAGAGTTTCCAGATCAAAGTTTTTAACCAGTTATATTCCAATACCAAGCGAATAAACACCAGTTTAGTCAGTGGAAAAATATTTTCATTTTTCTCGCCTAGAAGCGCCACTCAGCCCCCGCGTAAACACCACGGGGTATGTGTGTAGGAAGCGATGGAATAAAATCAGTTACAAACTCGCGATGATTCTGACTCAACAAATTCTGCCCAACAAGAAATAGCTCAATATTCTTTCTGGGTCTAAATACAAACTTGGTATCCAGCGTAACGTAACCAGGGATGTTATAGAGATCGACCTTACTGACGTAGCGTAACCAGAGATTCAATTGAATCCTGTCTGAGAAATCGTAATTTGAACGCAATGAAATTTGATGTTGCGGATTGACTCTGTCTGCAGCACCCGCTCCTGGATCAGGCTGTGCTATCACAGTATTTGTCTGTGTCCGCATATGAAGATAGCTGTAATTGCCCTGAAGGCGCCATTTTTCATGGGGTTTCCAGTCTGCCGATATTTCAACACCGTAGGTTTGCCCAGAAGCATTATTATTAAATCCTATGGGTAATGTGAAGTGCGGTGGAAGGCCCGGCTGAAAAAGTGGAAATCCCGGGGAGAAACTGCGCAGTTGACTATAATCATTATAGAAAGTGGCCATATCAACCGAAGCGTGCGGAGAAAACTGATGGCGGTATCCCAGCTCATATGCCAACATTTTCTCAGAAGTAAAGTTTGATGACCCCATTACCTGTGCCAGAATTGGGAGTGGCAAGATGGATGTTCCAGGAATTGCGTTTACTGTTCTTACATTCAGTAAGACATCATTTTCAGAGCGGGAAGGTGTGCGTACGGCCCGTGAGACTGCTACCCAAACTGAGTTCTGTGTATCAGGCGTCCACATCAACCGTGCGTTGGGTTGAATTTCCAAGCCGCTAAAATCATTGTGGTCCAGGCGTGTACCGAGGTTAAGCCGCAGGTGTTCAGGTATCAGTGTGATTTCATCGCGAACATACACACTTGCGAGATGGTTCGTTTGCTGGCGAGGATTGAATGAGATGAGTTCTGCGTCGGATACTTTGTTGTGATACAAGCGATAATTGAGTCCCCAAGTCAGGTCATGTCTTTCAAAGAGGGGAAAACGATGCTGGAAATCAATGTCAAAACTCTCGGTTTTATAGATAGTCGCTGGCAGTAATCGATAATCTACGCGATCATAATAAGTTTGCAGCATGATGGCGGATTTCTCAGAATACGTTCGATCCCAGCGGAAGCGTATATTCCCGCCTTCACTATGCCCTCTTGAAGTGCCCGGCAAGGTTATTACCGGACTCAACGGTTGCCCTGTTGCATTACCGATTGAGTTGTAAAAAATATCACCTTGCCATGTGAACTGATCGATGCCGCGCGAGTGATCCAACCGGAATCCTCCCCTGGCATTGTGCCAATTATCATTGGCACTTCCTCCCGAGGTTGTGTTCATATGATCTCTCGTGAATCCTTTTGCGTAAACCCGGAAAGGAGTCTCTTCATTAATTTTTCCACCGTAGCGCGCACCCACAAAACCCTGCTCAAAACTACCGCCACCTGCTGACAGTAAGGTGCCTTGTGTGTCTGCAGCTTTCTTGGTGATAATATTGATGACGCCGTTGACTGCATTGGCTCCCCATACGGCTGCATTGGGGCCGCGGATCACTTCGATGCGCTCGATATCTTCCATTAGCGTATCTTCCAGCTCCCACTGCACACCAGAAAAAAGTGGATTGTAAATACTCCGGCCATCCATCATGACCTGCAGTTTATTGGAAAAGCGGCCGTTGAAACCCCGGATACTGACTGCCCATTTATCGGTACCAATCCGTGCGACTTCAACACCGGGTGCCATACGTAAGGCTTCCGGGATACTGGTTGCGCCAGATCTTCGAATATCGTCTTGTGTGATTACGAAAATGGCAGATGGCACTTCGGAAATCTTCTGCGGACGCCGGGATGCTGTCGTTACTTTGATGTTCATCAGCTCTTCAATGCTCAGATCTATATACTGATTATCAATTGACTTACTTACAATCGTAGATTTATTTCCGGCAACCGAAAAATTTGCAAGGCTGCATACAAAAATGAAGATGAAGAACTTCAGATTCAATAGGATTGGTAGGCGATAGAAAGAGATCATGGGTAATAATATCGCTGCTATTGATGCACTTTGACAGCCAGTTGCAGTAATTTTGAACTGATATCGAGCCCTGAAGCACGTACTTTGGTCAAATTAATTTCAAAAACAATTTTCTCATTGACTAGACTCATATTGATTGCAATACCCTGTGCAGTTGCATTTGGGCTATCAGCCAGTGTGAGGATGGGTTCATTTTGTAGATCGGTTAAAATGTTGGATAACTGGCTGCTAACCGATTTAGAGAAGAAGATCGCCTGGCACGCTTTTAATTGATCAAAGTCAGCAATACGCGTGACTTTGATCTGGCGATTATTTACCGATCTGTTTTGTAGTTTGTCGATTTCCTGGCCGAAATAATCTTCCCCATAAACACACAGATTAATCGTCTGGCCGGTGCTGTCAGGCCAGTGTGTAAATGCCATAAAGTTATAAATAAAGGCGGCTTTGACTTGGTATTCAACCATGCTGTCGGCGATAGCCACCGAATGAGAAACCGGCAGACAAAAACCTAGATACAAGGCGAAAAAGAAGTGATAGAAGCTTCGTTTTGCGAATGTAATTAAGCGCTTGAGTAGTCGATTAAATAAACGCATATCCACGAAGTTCACTTAGAAGCGCCATTCCACACCCGCATAAACACCACGGGGTATGGTTGTGGGAAATGAGGGAATAAAATCAGATGCAAACTCTTTGTGGTTTTGGCTAAGCAGGTTCTGGCCAACCAGGAACAGTTCGAGATTTCTTACTGGTTTGAATGACAGCCTGGTATCCATGGTGACGTAACCTGGAATATGGTAGAAATCTACTTTGCTGACATAGCGCAGCCACAGATTGAATTGCAATCTTTCCGATACATCATAGTTTGAGCGCAATGAGACCTGATGTTGCGGACTTACCTTGTTGGCACTGCCTGTCGTTGGATCCAGGCTCTTGAGCGTCGAATCAGAGTGAATATGCATGTCGATAAAGCTGTAGTTTCCTTGCAAGCGCCATCTTTCGTTGGGGCGCCAATCAACGGATGTTTCGACACCTTGTGTATAGCCGGAGGCTTTATTGGTTAGCCCTACGGGTAATATCAGGTGAGGGGGAAAGCTGGCATGAAAAGACGGGATTCCGGCGGACAGATCGCGTAATTGACTATAATCATTATAGAAAGCCGCAATATCAACCGATGCCTGCGGGGAAAACTGATGGCGATATCCCAGTTCGTAAGCCAGTAACTTCTCAGAATTAAAATTTGACGCGCCGTTTAACTGTGCAAGAACTGGGAAGGGGAGTAGTGCTGACAATCCGGGAGTAGTACTTAATGTCCGGGCATTCAACTGAATATCATTTTCCGCTCGGGAAGGTGTGCGTACGGCACGTGAGGCTGACATCCAGATCGAATTTTTGGTATCGGGTGTCCACATCAAGCGTGCGTTAGGCTGAATTTCCATGCCGGTAAAGTCATTGTGATCAAACCGTGAACCCAAGGTAAACCGCAAATGCTCGGGTATTAACGTGATTTCGTCCCGAATAAATGCGCTCATGAGTTGATTGGTTTGCAGACGCGGACTAAATGAGATGAGTTCGGTATCCGAAACTTTATTTTGATATAAGCGGTAATTGGCTCCCCAGGTCAAATCGTGCTTGTCAAAAAGCGGAAAGCGATGTTGAAAATCAATATCAAAACTTTCGGCTTTAAAGATTGAGCTGGTTAATAATTTATAATCGACGCGATCATAATAAGTTTGCAGCATGATTGCCGATCTCTCAGAGATAGTCCGATCCCAGCGCAAGCGGATATTCCCCCCTTCATTATGTCCTCTGGATGCCTCAGCTTGGATGACGGGTGCGCTGAGTTGGGATTTATCCAATCTATCGCCATACGAGTTGTAGAAAATATCGCCCTGAATTGTAAACAGATCAATTCCGCGCGTGTGATCCAGTCTAAATCCCCCTCTGGTGCTGTGCCAAGCATCATTGGCATTGTCTCCCGAGGTTGTTTTCATCTGATCTCTGGTGAATCCCTTGGCATAGAAACGATAGAATGTATCGTCATTGATTTTTCCACCATGGCGGGCACCCACAAAACCTTGCTCAAAACTCCCGCCGCCCGCAGAAATCAGGGTGCCCTGAGTATCCGCAGCTTTCTTGGTGATGATATTGATAATGCCGTTGACCGCATTGGCTCCCCATACGGCCGCATTGGGGCCACGTATCACTTCGATACGTTCGATATCTTCCATCAAGGTATCTTGTTGTTCCCACTGCACGCCGGCGAAGAGCGGGTTGTAAACACTCCGTCCATCCATTAGAACCTGCAGCTTGTCGGCAAACCGGCCATTGAAGCCCCTGATGCTGATTGCCCATTTGTCCGTGCCTATTCGCGCGACTTCAACACCGGGAGCCATACGTAAAGCTTCCGGGATACTGGTTGCGCCAGAGCGGCGAATATCATCTTGTGTAATCACGAAAATGGCAGAAGGAACTTCGGAGAGTTTCTGCGTGCGCCTTGATGCGGAAGTGACTTCAACTTTCATCAATTCTTCGATGCTGAGATCTAAAAACTGATTCTCAATTGATTTCTTTCCAGTCATCACTTTATTTTCAGCAATTGCGTAATTTGCAAGGCAGCAGAAAATAACGAAGACTAAGGGCTTCAGATTCAATAATGTTGCGGGGCTAGACATTCAGATCGCAAGTAATTAATTGTCTGGGAGTGCCAATAAGGCCGTTGTCGGGTTAACACGAATACTGATTTCTTCTTTGTCAGAATTCGCCATTGTAATCTGCCAGAAAATTCTTTAAAACTTCGATTACAGCGGATTCCGGTATTCTTTTTCAGGAATTAAAGGGATTTGACTAAGCCTTATCTGCGGGAATAACAGGTGCTGTGGGCGTAGCTATAAGCTTATTATTCATCGCCAGGAAAACTCTATTTCTACCGGCATTTTTAGCGGCATAAAGCGCCTTATCAGCAGCATTGACGAGTTGGTCTTCGCTTTGCATGCTGGTTTCTTTTAAAGCAATGCCGATACTAATTGAGATTTTTATGTGCAGTTCACCAATCACAATCTGTTGTGTATTGATATGCTGACGGAGTCTTTCTGCAAATAGGACAAGGGACTTTAATTCGATGTTCCCCGGCTGGCAAACAACCAAAAACTCTTCTCCGCCCATACGGCAGAAAGTATCACCTTTGCGGGCAATTTTTCGAATGGATGCTGCCACTTGTTTTAGCACCTTGTCGCCAATGGCATGGCCATGGGTATCGTTAACCACTTTGAAATGATCAATATCGAGAAGCATGACAGCCATCGATTGGTTGGACCGGTTCGCAACGCTCCATACTTCAGTCAGTGTTTCCATGCCTGAGCGCCGATTGGGCAATTCAGTCAGCATGTCGGTCAGAGCAAAATACTCTAGTCTACGATTAGTGACGGCTAATTCAGCGGCAAAGCGCTTGAGCTGTTCGCGATCATGATCCCATGAATCCTGTAACTTTCGATAGTGCCAGGCTGCTCGCAATCTGGCTCGGAAGGCACGGATATTAATGGGTTTTGTGACATAATCGTCAACGCCCGCGTCAAATGCTTTAATGACTTCTTCTTCATCTTCTATGCCAGTCAGCATAATGATATATAAATTTTGACCCCACTCTGTTGCACGTAACGATTTGGTTAATTCAAGACCATTCATTACCGGCATTAGCCAGTCCGTTACGACAATATGCGGCAAGATGTCCATCGCGAGCGCTAAAGCTTGCTGACCGTCGCTGGCAGTAAAGACAGTGTGACCAAGAACTTTGGATAGCAGTTCTTTGGCAAGAATGAGGCTGGTTGGATCATCCTCTACCAAAAGGATACGTAGCGAAGCAGCATCGGTCGCATTTTCCGTGCGTGGCGCAGCCGCATTCATCATCTTATCGAATGGAGGAGGAATTTCCACAGCAGGTAGCTTGAGTATTTTCCCCCATGCGTGCCATGCCTGCATGATTTGGTCTATAAAGGCGCCAAATGTTTCCGTGTCTAAGCCGATTCTTCCGCCAAACAGTATCAGTTCGGAGATGCGTTGGTTACGTTCAGATTCTTCGGCCAATCCAAAATCGGCTATCTGTTTTGCCAAGTACAGCAGATGTACAATTTGATACGGGCGAGAGCCTTCGGAAAAACCTGATTCAGTCGGTGTTTCATGATAGTAGATTGGTTCTACAAAGATTCTGGGAACACCAAAGTTGATCAGCATTGCCGCAGTCAATTCATTATGGTCAGTCTGCAAATATTGTTGTTCCAATTCATTCAGAGTTATTTCGGGCGATTGTTTTGCAATGAGTTCCGTGTATTTATCCGGATAAATTGTGGCTAACGCCAAACAACCGATACGCATCATCAAACCACACGCAAATAATTCATCGGGTGCGGACACGCGAGTTGTTTTGCCCAGCTCTTGCATGGCAATCGCCATGAGCAGCGAATGTGACCAGAATTCTTGGTAATCAAATCCTTTGCAAGTGCCTTTTTGATATTGATCAATCAATGAAAAGCCCATTGCCAGCTGTTTGACTACCGTTAAACCAACATGAGGCACTGCCTCAAATACAGAAGAAATAGCGCGGCTACGCTGATTTGTCGCATTGGCCCGCTGAATCAAGCGGCCAGAAAGTGCGGGGTCAGTTTGAATGAGTTTGGTAATTTCATTGATGGTGACATCTTCTCGTTGGCAAGCTTCCAATAGCGCAAGCGCCACCCCTTTGGGACTGGGTAATAATGTGCCGACTTTTAACTGGTCGATATCAGCAATTTTCATAATCGATTCCATTGGGGTTGACGGCCTGGATTGTCCACTGCTTATCTGCGAGAGAAAAAATTTCTTGCATGGCGACAGGCTTACTGAAGTAATAGCCTTGCAGGGTATCACAGCCGAAATATTTCAGAATTTGAGCCTGGTCGAGTGTTTCAATCCCTTCGGCAGTTACAGAAAAGCCAAGATTTTTGGATAAGGAGATAATTGCCTTGACGATTGCAAGACTGTCTTTATCATTCAGCAGACCGCGTATAAAGCTTTGGTCCACTTTGATGTCATTAATCGGCAGGCGTTTTAAATAATTCATCGAAGAGTAACCTGTACCAAAATCATCCAGAGCAATTTCGATACCGTGGTCGCGTAACGTGTGGAGCCGGGTCAAGGTATCAATATTGTGCTCCATTAAAGCACCTTCGGTGATCTCCAGAATAAGTTTGTTTGGCGGAAAGCCTGTCTCAGCCAAAACATTGAGGACTGTGTTGACCAGCTCCGGGTTATTTATCTGCAGGGGGGAAAGGTTTACGGCTACTTGTAAATATCGCCCATTCTTATGCCACTGAGCAGCTTCAGCACAAGCTGTCCGCAACACCCACGCACCGATCGGAATAATGAGGCCGTTTTCTTCAGCTACTGGAATAAAATCGAGAGGCGAAATGCCCCCCTTTTGCGGATGCTGCCAGCGGATCAGTGCTTCTACCGATTGGATACTTCCGCTTGCAACATCCAACTGCGGCTGATATACAAGATGAAATTCATTTTGCTGCAATGCATTACGTAAATCATTTTCCAAATGCATGCGTTTTTCGGCGTGAAGTGTTAGCTCGAGATTGTAGAATTGACAGTTATCCCGGCCTTCATTTTTTGCATGATACATCGCTGTATCCGCATGTTTCAGTAGCGTTTCTGCGTTTTCGCCATCATTTGGATAGAGGGCAATTCCGATACTCGTAGTAAGGACGACATCACGACTTTCAAGCTGAAAAGGGCGGCGCATGGTCTCACGAATTCGATGTGCCAGAATTAAGGCGTCTTCCGCGCGATGGAGATTGGGAATGACGACAGTAAATTCGTCGCCCCCGAGGCGGGCGAGTTTAATCTCTGAATGATCCGCGTTGCTACGGGATACGAAGTCAGATGGGCGTGTGCTGCTTTGCAGTCGATCAGCGGTCGATTGCAGAATAACATCGCCGGTATTATGCCCCATCGTGTCATTGATACTTTTGAATCCGTCCAAATCCAGAAAAAGTACCGCCAGTTTGCTACTGGTATACTTGGCGCGTTTAATTTCTCCATCTAAACGCTCCATAAAGGATTGACGGTTGGGTAATCCGGTCAGGTTATCAAAATAAGCGAGGTGAAATATTTTGTTCTCAGAATCCTTGCGTTCTGTAATATCACGAACCAAGCAAAGTGTTTCTAGAGGATCAATAACCACAATACGATTTTCATAGTACCGGGTTTTACCATCATCCAGTTTGAACGGATACTCGAAAAGCTCCACTGTTCCATACCGGCGAGCTCGATCCGCTGCATCCAGATATAAGTTGACAATATCTTCGGGTAAGCTTTGATTCAAAGCATGCTTCGATCCGGTGATTAGACAAAGGGTATCATCCGAGTTGCTGCACATATCGACGACTTTGCCGTCATTATTCAAAATGAACAGCGCATCTGGAATCGCGCTAAAGATTGCTGTGCTGCGTGCGTTAGCAATTTGAAGTGCAAGCAGGTTCAGGTAGGCACGTTTTAGATATAGAATGCGATAACTGATCAAATTCCAGTTGATCGGTTTGGCGATGAAATCTGTTGCGCCGACTTCAAAGGCATGATTGATGGATTGCACGTCATCCATTCCGGTTACCATGATGATAGGTAATTCATTGCCTATTTTCGCCCGCAGGTACGAACAAACTTCATGTCCGTTCATTCCGGGCATTTCAACATCCAGCATGACCATGTCCGTTGGGGATGCTTCAAACAGGCGAATGGCTTCTTCTCCATTGCAGGCCAGCGTAACTCTGAAACCTGCCTTTTCTAACGCCGCCTGCATGAGCAATCTGACCGTTGCATCGTCATCAGCCAGTAAGATTTTAAAAAGTTCAGTTGTCACGATGGATTGAGTATTTTGTTGATTTCGGAGATGACTTGTTGATAGTGCTGCCGTAAGCTTTCTTGTAGTGTTTTTGCATGTGTTAATTCCCCTGTTCGCCCATCCGCTTCCAGTTGCTTGAGTAGAGCGGATAGGTTCTCAGCCCCGATATTTCCCGAACTGGATTTCAATGCATGTGCTGACTGACGCAGATTGTCAGCATCGCCATTAATAATAGCTTGTTCAAGCTGGTGCATATTATTGGGAGCAGATTCGAGAAAAGCTTGCAGAATCTTGTGCAGCAAAACATTTCCTCCGGTTGTGTCAAGCTCGCGAATTTGACCAAGCCATATTGGATTGAGTGCAGGCGCGGCGTTAGTTTCGGGTGCTAGTTCAACGATTGCGGATTTTACAGCATTCACTGGATTGTTTTTTTCTTTGCTGAGCCAATGATGGATTTTTTGTCGCAACTGATCGATCGTATAAGGTTTGGAAAGAAAATCATTCATTCCGCCCTCTAAGCAGCGTTTGCGATCGTCTTCTGTCGCATTGGCAGTCAGTGCAATAATGGTGTGTGTTGTGCCAAACTGTTGCCGGATGTGTGCGGTTGCTTCAAAACCATCCATGTTAGGCATTTGGCAGTCCATCAGAATGAGATCATATTGGTTGTTTTGGATCAGATCTAAAGCTTGTTTGCCGTCATGAGCAATGATTGTGTCCAAGCCGAGCTTTGCTAACATCGCCTTGGCTACTTCCTGATTAACCGGATTGTCTTCAGCCAGCAAAACTTTGCCGTGAAAGTTTTGTGTGGGCGCGCTGACTGAAACTCGCTCTACTAAAAGAGAATCTATGGCCTCTTTATCAAGATTACGCCCCATGACATCAATGATAATATCCAGTAGTTCCTTCTGGCGGACGGGCTTGTTTACACAACGTAAGATACCGGTATTCTGTCTTTCGAGCTGACTCGCGTTACTATAGGTTGAAGTCAGCATCATCATGCGAGTTTTTCTGAAATCCGGGTGTGCATGAATTCTGCTTGCCAGCTGCAGCCCATCCATTTTGGGCATGTGCATGTCCAAAATGACCAAGTGGAATAATTTATTTTCGGCAACAGACTGATTCATATACGCTAGAGCTTGTTGCGCATCTTCAGCACACACAGTATCTATTTGCCAATTCTGCAATTGTAGTTGAAGAATTTCTCGATTAGTTTGATTATCATCCACAACCAGAACTCGGATGCCGTGCAAATTAGTGATATCGGAAAAATCGTTACGTTCCGATTTGGATTTCTCCAGCCGCAGATTAATCCAGAACTTGGAGCCATGACCCGGAGAGCTTTCTACCTGAATGCTCCCTCCCATCAATTCCAATAATTTTTTACAGATGGTCAGACCAAGGCCGGTTCCTCCATATTGGCGGGTTGTGGAACCATCTGCTTGAGAAAAATTATGGAAAATTTTTTCATGGTATGCCGGAGGAATTCCGATACCCGTATCTTCAACGCATAGGGAGACATTAGCCAGTGTTCCGGTATTATCAAGCAGTATTGTGCGAATGACAATTTCTCCTTGTTCGGTGAATTTAATGGCATTATTGAGCAGATTTGCAACGATCTGACGTATTCGGAATGAATCGCCGCGTAACATGAAGGCTGTGTTGGGGGGTGTGAACTGTGCGATCAATTCCAGACCCTTCTTATCAGCGGGTTGCGCAAACATGACCAGTGTATCTTCAATCAGTTTGACCAGATCGAAATCGATGGTCTCCAGTTCCATGTGATCGGATTCAATCTTGGAGAAATCCAGAATGTCATTGATGATACCGAGGAGGTGCTGGCCTGAGCTTTGAACTGTTTCTGCAAAACGGTGTTGATCTTTATCTAATTGAGTGTCTAACAGTAATTCGGTCATCCCCAGGATGCCATTCATTGGCGTGCGGATCTCGTGGCTCATCGTGGCCAGAAATTCACTTTTGGCTTTACTTGCCGCTTCTGCTGATTCTTTGGCAAGCACCAGTTCTGCTGTCCGTTTTTCAACTTCAATTTCTAGGTGATCAAGATAGTTAGCCAGTTTTGCATCACGATCTTGAATCGTTTCCAGCATATTATTGAATCCCTTCGATAGCGTATTCAATTCAACAATTAAACTGGGTTCGGTTCGAGTTGAGTAATCTGCCCTGCTCGTGACATGCTCCATGACAGTGGAAAGATTGTTGAGCGGATCGAGTACCGATCGATTAAGCCGTTGCAGCATAAGGTTGGCGATCAATAATGCGATAATTGCAGCAGTGATTGTGATGACAACGTGCCAAAGTATTTGCCAGTAAAGGGGGTGCAAGGATATTTCCAAGTAGAGGCTGCCCAGAGGCTGTTCATTGAAGTGAATCGGTTCCGTGAGAGTTAGAAAATGGATATTTGTTTGCATGTCTTCTTTCAGGGAAGCTAAAGTTTCCGGAAGCAGTGTGTTTTCAACAGAATATTGAACGAATTTTACTTTCTCTGCGGTATAAATCGCCGCAGCTTGGATTTCCCGTGTATTGCTGAGCGAATGTAATAGCGTTTGTGCCGTGCCCGTATCCTGGAACATCAATGTCGCGACGGCATTCTCCGCCAATAATTTTGCCGTTGACTGACTGGTTTGAACTATAGATAGAAAACTGATGAAGAAGCTGCTCAGAATAACGAGTATTGCGACCAGCAGCATCGCCGTGCCCTGTGTGGCAAAGTTGATTCGTTGCAATTTAGAACGTAATGTCACAGCAGCCGGTGATGAACTTTTCATTATTGATATACCTCAGTGGCGAAACGTAGTAGTTGAGAGCTGAGTTTTAAGCGGTTTCTTTTTGCAATAGTCACATTCGCTTCGAATGTGACTTTTCCCTCTTTCATAGCCATGTTGAGTATAACGCCTTGCTGACTAGCGCCGGGGGTGTCGGCTATGGTTAATATCGGCATTTCATCCAGTTGTTTAATGATGTTACTGAGATTGTCGATGCTTGAGCGGGTGATAAAAACAATCTGGCAACCAGGAAGATCTTCAGTATTTCTTGTATGCCGGACTACTATTTCATGTTCATGGGCTTTCTTATGCTGTAAGTGCTGTAAATTTTCGCCAAACGGGTCCTCACCATAGATACATAAATTCAAAACCTGGTTCGGCAAGCTGGGCCATTCCGTGTAAGCGGAAAAATTATAAAGGAAGGCCACTTTTAATCGGTATTCTGATGGTTGCTCGGCTAAGGTCAATGACGAGTAACCCAAGAACAAGGAAAAGAACAAACATAGCGACAAAATTGGATAAAAACGGATGAATAATCGCTTTCTGATACGGCGATTGCCATAGCAGATCGCTGTTTCCTGCTTCCCTCGTACCCAATTGCGTATAACCGTAACTCTGGTTATCAGTTGGTTTAGCAGATGGGTTTTTTTTTGTAAGAATGTCATATCAGTGCGCACTTAGAAGCGATAATCCATTCTGAGGCGTACGGTCCGGCCAGGCTGCCAGAAAAAGTTCTGCCAGTTGGTGGCGGCAGCCGGATGCTGGTAATTCTCATTGAACAAGTTGTACACACTCAGCGATGCTTCCAGTCCTTTCACCCATCGAACATCGGTGACGAGGTTCAGGTTGGATAGGAAATAGCTATCCGTATTCGTGCCGTCGAGCGTCTTACGCTTACCGTAATATTGCAATTCATAGCCGGCTCGCAAGCCGGTCATCAGCGGAATGGGGATGGAAATATTTAACTTGCCCAGATAGTAGGGGGAATTGGGAAGATGTGAGCCCTGTTGCTCGGCATTCTGGATACCCAAACTACTGCGCAATCGTGCACCCCAATCCCAGGTTTTATCCAGCGATAGTTCTGTGCCTCTGGCTAGTACCTTGCCTGATCCTTGTTGATACTGGGAGAGTCCGCTGACTGGATCTATTCCCAGCCTGATGATGTTGTACATATCCCAGGCATAAGCGGTGGCGCGCAGATTCAAATTGGGCAATGGCAGATAATCAGCCACGAGTTCAGCGGTATCAACTGCTTCGCTATGTAATCCTGGGTTAGAAACCTGAGTTGTTCCATCGTTGAAATCACGCTCATACGAATTGGGTGACCGGTGGGAACGACCGTAGAGTGCCTTGAATGTTGTTTTGGGGGTAGCCTGCCAGATCAGCGCGCCGCGCGGACTCAGTCGATTTCCAAGACTACCAATCCAGGCGCTGTAGTCATAGCGTAATCCTACGGTTGCAGACAGGGTATCAGTAATACGCCATTCGTCTTGAGCATAAAAACCGACGCGCACGACTGAACTATGGATCGCTATATTGTCAGCAGGATTTGCGAAATTCTGGAAAGTTTGGTTAATACGAGTGTTATTCTGATATTCGACTCCGAGCATGAGTTTATGATCGGTCAGGGCGGTGGAAAGCAGGCGCAATTCAGCGCCGTGCCAATCACTGGGTCCGGTGGATGCAGTTTTATCACCGCTGTAGATACCCGGCTGGCTGTAGCGATATTGGCCGAGAAACAATCGGCCCAAGACATTCAACGTGCCGTTGGAAAAATTGTCGTTGTATTGAATCTGTGTGTTGAGACGGCGGTCGTTGACAGAGGCTCCCCCTGCTAAAGGGTCGGTCATATAAGGAGAAGCTGGGTTTTCCTTGTGTCGATCGCCATACATGAAATCAAATGCAAAAGGACCCTTGGTCGCTCGGGCAAATAATTGCTTAACATTTTCCCCGTTCATGTGGTGTGGAACACCGGAAACTCCGGAATTCCCGAAATCAAAGAAGCGGTCTGCCCCACGGGATTGAAGACCCGAAACAGAAATTAACGCGTCAATCCCGTTATCGAACTGCTTGCCTAAAGTAACTCGCTCCTGCGGCATGATTTCTGCTGTTTGGTACGAAGTTGATAGCTCCGCGCCTTTTACGCTGGAGCCATTGCGTGTGACGATGTTGACGACACCCAACATGGCATTTTGTCCATAGACCGCACTGCCAGGTCCGGGAATAAATTCAATCCGTTCGATCAAATCAATATCAAGTGGAAAATCCCGTCCTGTGGGACCCTGGTCATACGTAGCATCGTTGATGCGATTGCCATTGATCGTGATCAGCACACGCGAATTAAAATCCCCTGGCAGACCGAATCCCCGTGTACCCAAATACTCATATTGATAATCATACGTGGGGTGAATTCCGGGAAGGCTTGCCAACGCCTCATTCAGCGTGCGCCAGCCATAGGTTCGGATATCTTTACGGGTAATAATGCTGACTGCCGCGGCGACTTGCTGTTGTTTCTGCTCGTATTTTGAAGCGCCTACGACGCTGATATTCATTAACTCCTCTAAGCTCATCTGCTCCAAATTCTTTGCAGCACAGACCGGGAATATTTGCATAAAAAGCAAAGCGAGCAGGGGTGCTTCTCTCGCGGGAGAATCCAGGGAAAATGTGCTAAATTTTTGTAGGATGAACAAGATAGATGGTTTAATTCACAAATTCTTTGATTTAAACATAGTCGATTGCTCTTCAAAAGCTGAGAAATGGCGTTTTTTTATGCAGGGATGTCATACCCGCACGCACTTAGAAGCGGTAATCCATTCGGAGACGTACGGTTCGGCCAGGCTGCCAGAAAAAGTTCTGCCAGTTGGTATCTGCAGCCGGGTGTTGGTAGTTCTCATTAAACAAGTTGTAGAAGCTCAGCGATGCCTCCAATCCTTTCACCTGTGGAACATTGGTCACCAAATTCAGATTGGAAAGAAAATAGTTGTCGGTATTCGTGCCATCGAGCGTTTTGCGTTTGCCGTAATATTGCAATTCATAGCCGGCGCGCAAGCCGGTGATCAGAGGTATGGGGATGGAAATATTCAACTTGCCCAGGTGGTAGGGTGAATTGGGGAGGTGTGAGCCCTGTTGCTCAGCATTCTGGATACCAAAACTACTGCGCAATCGTGCACCCCAATCCCAAGTTTTATCTAACGATAATTCTGTGCCTCTGGCCAGTACTTTTTGTGATGTCTGTTGATATTGCGACAATCCGCTCACCGGATCGATTCCGAGTGCGATGATGTTGTGCATATCCCATGCGTAAACAGTGGCGCGTAAATTCATATTCGGCAGCGGAAGATAATCTGCCACGAGTTCAGCAGTATCAACCATTTCGCTGCGTAATCCTGGATTGGCAACTTGGGAAATGCCATCGGTGTAGTCTCGTTCATACGCATTCGGTGACCGGTGAGCGCGGCCATAGAGCGCCTTGAATGTTGTTTTTGGGGTGGCTTGCCAAATCAGCGCGCCGCGTGGACTCAATCGATTGCCAAGACTACCAATCCAGGCGCTGTAGTCATAACGCAGCCCTACGGTTGCGGACAAGGTGTCGGTAATGCGCCATTCGTCTTGTGCGTACACACCAACACGGACAACGGAACTTTTGATCGCTAGATTATCTTCAGGATGGTCGAAATTCTGAAAGGATTGTTTGATGGACGTATTATTTTGATACTCAACACCTGCCATCAGTTTATGATTAGACAAGGCAGTGGAAAGAAGGCGCAATTCAGCGCCATGCCAGTCACTGGGTCCGGTGGACAGCGTTTTCTCACCACCATAGACTAAAGGGTTATCATAGCGATATTGACCGAGAAACAACCGGCCCAATACGTTGAGGGTATCATTGGCAAAACTGTCGTTATACTGGATTTGTGTGTTGAGACGACGATCTCGTTGAAATTGTCCAGTCACCAGTGGATCAGATAAGAACATACCGGTAGGATCATCTTTGCGTCGATCACCATACATGAAGTCAAATGCGAGCGGACCATGCGTGGCTTGTGCAAATAATTGTTTAACATTTTCCCCATCCAAGCGGCGCGCTACCCCTGAAATACCGGAATCGCCATAATCAAAAAAACGATCTGTTCCACGGGATTGAAGACCCGAGAAGGAAAGTAACGCATCAGTGCCGTTACTGAATTTTTTACCGAAGGTGGCACGTTCCTGCGGCATGGTTTCCGCTGTCTGGTACGAGGTCGATAGCTCGGCACCATTGACACTTGCGCCAGTACGCGTAACGATATTGACTACACCCATCATGGCGTTCTGACCGTAGACGGCGCTGCCTGGTCCGGGGATAAACTCAATCCGTTCGATCAAATCAATATCGAGTGGAAAATCACGCCCGGTAGGTCCCTGATCATAAGTGGCATCGTTGATGCGATTGCCATTGATCGTGATCAGCACGCGTGAATTAAAATCTCCTGGCAGACCGAATCCGCGTGTGCCCAAATATTCATATTGATAATCATACGTGGTATGAATTCCCGGAAGGCTGGCGAGTGCTTGATTCAGTGTACGCCAGCCATAGGTTCGAATATCTGCGCGCGTAATGACACTGATGGCTGCAGCGACTTGCTGTTGTTTCTGCTCATATTTTGAAGCGCCCACAACGCTGATATTCATCAATTCCTCTAAGCTCATCTGCTCCAAATTCTTTGCCGCACAGACCGGAAATATCTGCAGCAAAAGCAAACCGAGCAGCAAGCTTTTTTTCGCAGGGATATTGGCGAGCGAGAAAACAGGTTTTCTGAGAGTGACCACAATGAACAGGGTTGTTTTTTAGTTGCATGATTTAAACATACCCAATCACCGATTAAAGCCGAGAAGTAAGATTTTTATTACCCTTAATTTATCAAATTAGGGATAGTAATTTCTTCTTTCAGGGAAGAGGATTTTAAGGTGTGAGATTTTTACTACAGAGGAGTGTGCAGATTTCAGCTTTATTTTATTACTGAAGCACCGAAGTGGCGAAGCGCAATAGCTGAGAACTCAGATTGAGACCGGCCTTTCTGGCCCCTTTTAAATTGGCTTCAAATGTGACTTTTTCATCTTTGACCTCCATATTGATTATAACGCCTTGCTGGATGGTGCCCGGACTGTCCGCTACGATGAGTACAGGTTTATCTTGCAGGCTGTTGATGACGGCTTTTAAGTTGTCAATCGATGAGCGGGAGATAAAAACTAGCTGGCATGAATCGAGACGATCAATATTGTTTGTTCGATGAATGGTGATGGTGCGATCATTGACTCTCTTTTTTTGCATCAATGAATCGAGATTCTTGCCGAACGGATCATTTCCATAGATGCATAGGTTAAAAGTACTGGCGTCCGTGTCGGGCCATGTCGTATAAACTGCAAAGTTATATAGGAAAGCTGTTTTTAACGTGTATTCATCCAGTTCATCCGCGCATACGTACGGCGAAAAGCTCAAGATTAGCCAAATGAGTAACAGGTATAATTTTGCGAAAGGCATTCTAGACTAAAATACCTTGCAAAATTGATGGGCGAATAACTTGGGTGTCGGAGTCATGGCGCGAAAAATAAATAACTTGAGCAGGGCGCATCATGCATCAAATGTTTTCGATTAAATAGAGAAAGATGTCATCAAACTAATAAGACAAGTGCACTAAAAATGCCCTGGGTGTTAATAGTCTAAGTGCTCGAGAGGGGGGGGGCTGGATGTCTTGTTTTGTATAAAGGC
>NZ_JAKFWH010000080.1 GCF_021731985.1 Nitrosomonas sp. | reverse complement strand
CGGATCAAGTTTATGTCAGCGATATCACATACATCTGGACACAGGAAGGCTGGCTGTATCTGGCAATCGTAATAGATTTGTTTTCCAGAAAAGTGGTCGGTTGGAGCATGAGCTCACGGATGAAAGCAACACTGGTTTGTGATGCATTGCGAATGGCTATCTGGTTGCGTCGGCCGCCGCCTGGCCTGATCGTGCATTCGGATCGCGGGTCGCAGTATGCTGGCAAAGCATACCGCAATCTGCTGAACGCATATGGTTTTATTGGTAGCATGAGTCGTCTGGGAAATTGTTGGGATAATGCAGTTGCGGAAAGCTTCTTTGGCAGCCTCAAGCAGGAACGTTGCCAATGGCGGCATTACCAAACCCGCTATGAAGCACAGCAGGACATTTTGCAGTATATCGCCGTGTTTTATAACAACCAGAGACTGCATTCATACCTGGACTACAAAAGTCCAAACCAATATGAGGCAGAAGCAGCAAAATCGATAAAAGCAGCTTAACTGGAGTGTCCGGTTTTACTTGACCAGGTCAAGTTTTCGTTATTATTGCTTTGGTTTTATAGTCCGTTGGAATAAAGTTCTTTAAGCCTCTACGCTTGGTTATTTAGAGCAGAGCATTATTTACGCGGGAAATAATCCTACATAAATATATTTGTAAGGGTGTTCGCATATTGTTTATAACGCGAGTATTACTAAGAGTCATATTTTCAGAATTGAATTTACCGTCGTCCATCGTACCAAATCGGAAGCTTTTTCTTGTCTTGTAAGGTTTTTCTCGGACTAAATAGGACGCTGAATATCTGACCGGCAATTTCACGGCCAGTGTACAGTAGTACTTTGCGGGGTGAAGTGACGAGCGGGTGGCGGGTGAGGATGGTGAATTTTAGGCCGCGTTTGCGTCCCCATTGTTTGAGCAGTTGACTGAGGTCGATTTCATCGGCGGCGAACAATTCCTGATTAAATCCGCCTACATCGCGAAACGCGTCTGTACGGCACACTACCAGAGCGCCCGACGCCCAGCGGAATATAACTGAAAACGCAGTCCACAATTGCATCGCGGCGTTACCCCACCACGGCAGATTGGGCATGTGCATGACGCTGCCGCAGCCTACGTGTTTGCCGCCTTCAATCATGTGTAAAATATCAGCCACCATACCGGGATTGAGTAAGCTGTCGGCGTCCACAAATAACAACCAATCGCCCGTTGCAGCCGCTGCGCCAGTGTTGCGTGCGCGGCCGATCTGATTGATCGGTTCAAACACAACTTTTGCACCGGCTTGCGTGGCCAGTTTTGCGGTTCTATCGGTTGAGTTGTTGTCAACAACGATCACTTCGTGGGTAAAGCCGGGTTTCTGATTGGCATTGACTGATTCTTGAATCGAATTCAGACAATCCAGAATCAATAGTTCTTCGTTAAAAGCGGGGATGACGATGGATAGGTGCATGGGGGTAAACGCAGGAATTTCGGTGAGAGTGCTGTCAACTGAGTGAAACGATGGTGGAGAGCGGGAAATAACCGCTCTCCACGCCAAGATTAGAACTCGCCTTGTTTGATATAAGGTTGTGACCACAGAATGACTTGCATCAAGACTGATTTGCGCCACGCATCTTGCATACGATCCACATCATCACGGGAGTGGCCGGCTTTTTCCAGGAATGGGCGCAGCGTGGTGGTGATCGGAATGAGCAATGCAAAAATGTAGTGCAAGTGAATGATCGGCACTGATTTTACGTTGTCGGTAGTATTTTTCTTCGAGGTGTGGTGACGTAATCCGATTTCGTACTGATAGTTGAGCCAATCTTGGTTGTATTCGGCTTTTGCGGTGTCCAGAATCCATTGACCAAAGCGTTTACGCACACCGCCTAAATAATCCATGTTGGGTGTGCCATCGGCTGCATTGGTGAAGTAGTGCAGCAGGAAAGGTGTTGAGCCTACAAAGCCATACCAAACATCCAGAATTTGTTCGGTTTGATCTTTGAGTATGTCGTGTGACATTTTCAGATAGCGCACATCATCATCGCCAAACAGCGTAGCTTGTTTCAGATTGGCAAAATCATCGAGTGATACGGGGGATTTTGCAAGCGAAGCACTGCCATAGGTGTAGCCAGGTATGTTTGTTGTCATAAAATTTCCTTTTATTAGATGTTAGTCACATAGGTAACAGAACTTATCGTTACACTATGCATTTGATATCATGCTGTTATGCAATGAATTCTTGTCAAATTATATAGAAAAATGAGCCAATTGAGTATTTGCATGGCGGATTCTACAGGATTGATAATTTGTGCGGGAGTACTTTTTGGGATCGGATTAGTTTTCGTGCGTTTTCAGTAAGTCATCCAACCAATTTTTCCAGTGTTGGAATTTTTCTGATAATGCTTTGTTTACACAGTTTATTGCTACTTTATTTGCTTGCGGGCGGCAGTTTATTTTAAGCCCGGTGGCGAGTAAAGCAGCACCCTGGAGGCTTGCTTCTTTTTGTTGTAAATGAAAAATTGGGAGTGGCACGCACTGAGCGATTCCTTGCTGCAAACAGGGTAACTCGGACAGGCCGCCGGATAAGTAGACTTGTGTCAGCGGTGAGTGGTGATGGAAATCTTCCAGGATGCGCGCAATCCGGAAAATGATAGCTTCGAGCATCAGAGCGGTGATTTGTTGTGTGGTCAAATCGGAGACAGATTGGGAAAAATAAACTCCCCAGTCTTGGCGGAAGTACGGTGCGCCTAAACCGCTCGGCTCTGCAAGGCAGTAAATGTCGTTACTTGCCAAATCTTCAATGCAACAATCTCTCACAGGATAAGGCGCCAGAGCAGTGGCGATGGAATTGAGCGTGCCTTCAACGGCAAATTGCACCTGCTGATTCTCATTCTGGTAAACCAATGTCTGAAGGTAGCCATCAAACGCCAGCTCGTGCTTGGCGAGAGAACGAATCACAAACCCGCCGGTGCCAAGATTGACCAAAGCGCCGGTTTGGCTATCGGTCAGGCCGGCGATCAGTGCGGCCGATTGGTCACCGACACTGGCTTGTAGCGTCAAACCGAAATCCGGTAAAGATAAATTCAATCCGGTTGAAGGTTTGATTTGCGGCAGAATCGAGCTTGGAATATCGAAGAGTTGGCATAAAGTATCTGACCAGCGCTGCTGGTGGATGTCCATCAGCAAGGTGCGTGCCGCCATGGAAGCGTCGGTGAGAAAATGTTGACCGTGCGTCCAGCGCCAGATCAGAAAAGTATCCAGCGTACCTGCCAGCCATTCGCCCTGCACAAGCTTCTCACGCCATGCTGGATTCTCCTGCAACAGGATGCTGAGCTTGGGAGCAAAGTAATAAGCGGTCAAACGTAAACCGGTCAGGTTATGAATGGTGTCTGTTGATGCGTGCAGGTGATCACAGCAGCTTGCCCCGCGGTCATCTTGCCATGAAATCAGGGGTGTTAACGGACATCCGCTGATTTTGTCCCAGATCAGAAAAGACGAGCGCTGACTGCATAACCCTAAAGGAGGATTGTTACCGGTTTGTGCCGTACATTCTTTCAGAACCTGTTCGGCAATCTCGGCATAATCGAGCGCATTACTTTCATAGTGCCCATTGTGACTATCAATGGCAGGTGCAGAGCGGGTGACGATATGCTGGAGGTTTCCTTGCCGATCCATTAAAGCTGCTTTAATGGATGTCGTGCCCAGATCAAGGGCAATTGCCGAGGTCAGTGCGTGATCCATTGTTTGCAGCAGCGCTCAACTTCTTGGTAAGTTCTGGTAGCGTCCCAATGAAGGGTATCGGCTACGCGCAGCGCAATTTGCTGTAACTCGTATTCCGTCAGCTTGGCTAGAATGAGTAATGGCAGGCGGCGGCGTAACAAATCTTCTAAGTGGATAACCATTTCCGTAGCGGCGCAATGTAGCAGATCGGCTACAATAAACGGCAGAGACGGGATAATGCGCTGCGCCAAATCAGCTTCTGTTTCAATGCGGCGAAGCATCTCAGTTATTCGTGTGCCATGACGATGCAGCAGCCATCTCGCACTTTCTGTATCAATGCCCATCTGCGTTGCTTGGCCTAGCATGCGGGTAGACCAGTCTGAGAAATTTTCCTGTGGCGCCCAGGGAAATAATCGATCTTGGGTTGCACAGGGCAAAGCAGTGCCGAGTTGTGAACACACCGTATCAACGATACGAGCGGCATCCTGGCGTGACGACGTTATTTTTCCGCCGACGGCATAATGTACCCCGTTGGAAGCGGTTTTTATTTCCCAATCGCGGCTGACCGCAGACGGTGAACCGGAGGAAGCCGTTTGAGTATTTTGTTTAAGAACTCGCACCCCAGCATAACGGCCGATAATATCCGATTCTTTCCAGGGTGTTTTCAAATAATTATTGGCGGCGGCCAGCAAATAAGCAATATCACTCGCATCAATAGTTACCTGTTCGGCATCGCCTTTGAAATCGGTGTCGGTTGTGCCTAACAATGTTAAACCATACCAGGGAATCATAAAAAACACGCGGCCATCTGATTTTGCCGTTAGCAATAAGGCTTCATCTTTCAGCACGGTGGGCATGACCAGATGAACTCCTTTCGCAAGGCGGCACCATTCACGGCTTTGTGCTTCTTCCGCCAACCATTGACCGGTGGTAAAAACAATCTGTTTGGCACTGATTTTCTGCTCGGTTTGAGTAAGCTGATCCTGGACGATTGCTCCATCCGCTTGTCCGTTGGTTTCCAGTAACTGAATCAACTTGCAGTAATTGATGCAGCTTGCACCGGCATCTTGCGCGCCTGAAATTAATTCCAATACCAGTCGCGCGTCATCGGTTTGTGCGTCGGCATAAGTAAATCCACCATTCAGTGCTTGCTCATCAAGGCAAGAGAAATATTCAGTGAATTGTTTGGGATTGAGATAGTTGTGACGCATTTGCGGATCAGCATCACCGGCCAGAAAATCATAAAGCGTTAACCCTAATTTCAGTTGCAGCCGGTTCATTCGTTGCTGTGCGTAAACGGGGACACCAAAACGTAGCGGCCAGACACGGTGAGGTGCTGTGTGTAGCAGCATGGTTCGCTCTTTGAGCGATTTGCTGACTAGCTTGAAATCATAGGTTTCCAGGTAGCGTAGGCCGCCATGGATGAGTTTGCTGGATGCCGATGAGGTGGCGCTGGCCCAATCGCCTTGCTCAACGATGACAACTTTCAGACCGCGTAGCGCCGCATCATACGCGGTCCAAGCACCATATATGCCGCCGCCGCAAACTAGGAGATCGAAGTGTTGGTTTTGTAGCGCTGCAAAATCTCTTTTCATTGATCGCGCAGTATCAGCGTCTTATGGGGTAAATCGCTGATGAGAATATCAACACCCAATTGCAAAGCTTTATTGATTTCTGAATCACTGTTACAGGTATAAACGGCAATACACTTGTTATGCTCACGCAGTAGGTCGACGATCGCTTGATCCACGTTCGCAATAGGCAGGCAAAATCCATGAAGAAAAGCGTGTGTGTTTAATAGCTCGCGTGCATCTGTAATGGTTTGCGTGGTTTCAAAGTTGTACACCAAGGGAGAAGCCGGATTGTACCAGTGCGCATACACGAGGCTGGGAAGATTGAATGATGAAACAATGATCCGTTGATCAAGGTTTTGGCCGACCAAATCAAGCGTCTGGCGGATTTTTAATTCGTGACGGGAAACAGGTTCCCAGTCACGATTCTTAATTTCAAGCAATAAACGGCAGCGGTTACGATAGGTGAGCAGAAAATCTTGCAGGGTCATAATGCCCTCGCTTTCAGATTCCGGATTAATCAGTGCTTGAAGCTGATGATAATCAAAATCGTCGATATGCTTATCGCTCAATCCGATTCTATCGAGAAAACGGTCATGCCAAAGTACCGCAATTTCATCCCGGCTTAATTGGATATCCGTCTCAATGCCGTCAATCGCATACCCCAATGCTTTATCAAATGCGTTTCGGGTATTTTCCATTGCTTCCGTATTTGCGCCGCGGTGGGCAAACACCAAGCAATTCTTAGGGGAATGACGGGTTTTGCCTGGCATCTATTGATAGATGGCTATTGTGTTGCTGCTTGCAGTAATTCAATAATAGCTGGATCTTTGGCAATTTCGAGTGCGGTTTTTTCTGTTTTGCTTTTAATTTTGGGGTCTGCACCTTTTGCCAGCAACAGTTTCACTGCATCGGTATGATCATGTAAAGCAGCCCACATCAGCGGTGTAATGCCATCTTCATTTTGCAGATCAATTTTAGCGCCATTTTCCAGTAATTTTTCTATGACTGGCGTATGTCCGTTCTGCGCCGCCAGAATGAGTGCTGTAAAACCATTGGAAGCCTTGTGATCCACTTTGGCACCATGTTTAATCAATGCATCGACAATTTCAGTATTGCCTATCAGAGCAGCGAGGGTCAGTGCTGTCGCGTCATTCTTATCTTTCAAATCTACTTTGGCGCCCTTTTCCAGCAGCGCATTGACAACATCGGTATGTCCATTTTGTGCGGCGATATAGAGTGGCGTGGTATCGTTAGCAGCTAACAGATTAACAGGCGCATTCTTGGCCAATAATGTTTCGACGATCGCCGTGTGCCCGTTTCTGGCAGCCATATACAGTGCGGTAGTATTGTCAGAGGCTTGGACATCAATTTTTGCATTTCTTGCCAATAGCTTGTCGACGATGCTTGCTCTGCCATCCAATGCAGCAATTATTAAGGCGGTCAGTTTCTCTTTGGTTTGCAAATTGACATTGGCGTCTTTTGCCAACAGCGCATCCACGATACTTTCATGTCCTTTTTGTGTCGCAAGCATGAGGGCTGTAATACCATCCGTAGTCTGTACATTAACCTTGGCGCCTTTACTCAATAATGCATTGACAACATCGGCATAACCATTTTTTGCGGCGATAATCAGGGCTGTGGCTCCACCGGCATTTTGCAGACCAACATCGGCTTTATCTTCCAGCAACAGATTGACGATATCCGCATGTCCATATTGTGAAGCAATGATGAGTGCGCTAAACCCCTTGTCATTCTGATAATTAACATTAATACCCTTTTCCAGTAGTTGCTTGATTGTTTCCGGTTTGCCTGCAAATGCAGCTTTGATAAACTCTTCTTCGTCATTGGCAAAAGCACTGGCAGCAGAAATTAACAATACTGCAGCAGCTACCGTAAAAAATAAAAATGTACGCGTATAATTAATTAAGTGTTTTATATCATTCATCTGTTATACCTATATCTGGCCTTTTTGTTATCAATTCTTGGAGTCTGTTTGTTGGATCGCTCATGATTCACTTTGCAATTTTATGAAGTCAGGGATGAATTGAGAATTGATTTGAACAAGTCTGCATCCGGAAGAAAACCTCAAGCCCGATATTTTAACCTAGAAATGCTGGATTCAAGGTTTAATTAATTTGTGATTAATAGGAAATACTTTTTCTAAAAATTAGACACCTATGAATGATTGGATAATCCCTGATTGGCCGGCACCCGGCAATGTGAAAGCGCTTTTTACAACCCGCAATGGCGGTGTGAGCCGTGGTACAAATGGTGCTTATGCTTCTTTGAATTTGGGTGCGCATGTTAATGATAATCTGGTGGATGTTGAGTGTAACCGGGCTTTATTGCGCCGCCATTTACCAGGGGAACCGAGCTGGTTGAAACAGGTGCATGGTACGTTGCCGATCTGGATTGATCAAACGACAGCGGTAACTCCGGAGGGCGATGCTGCGCTTTGCCGTCAACAAGGTACGGTTTGTGCTGTCATGATTGCCGATTGTTTGCCGGTATTCTTGTGTGACGCAGCAGGCGCCACGGTGGGTATCGTGCACGCAGGCTGGCGTGGACTGGCTGGAGGTATCATCGAACAATCGATTGCGGCAATGGCAGTGGATCACAGCAAACTGATGGTATGGCTGGGGCCGGCTATTGGCCCCGATCACTTTGAAGTCGGCGTAGATGTTTACGAAGCTTTCGTGCAGCAAAATGCGCAGGCGGTGCAAGCTTTTGTGCCTAAGCACAGTAGCCATGAAAAGAAGTGGCTGGCGGATATTTTTTTGCTAGCTCGTCAGCGATTGACAAGTATGGGTATTACAGAGATTTATGGCGGAGGAATTTGTACATTCAGTGATCCTGAGCGTTTCTTTTCTTATCGCCGGGATGGTGAAACCGGGCGGATGGCTGCCTTAATCTGGCTCGAATAAATGCGGCTTTAACTTGTTAATTTATTGCTTTGCAACAGCGTATAATCCCGCCTTTGTTTTTCAATTAACTTTATGTCAACGCTTACCTGGATTATTGTTGCCAGCTTACTTGGAGGAATATTAAGCTTATTGTGTGCAGCAGTATTGGCATTCAATATGCGGATGTCGTGGCTTTCCATACTGGTTTCTTATGCGATTGGCGCATTATTGGGGGCCGCTTTTCTCAATACTTTGCCTGAAGCATTTGAGCTTTCTGAGAACCCGATGCAGGTGACTGTCACTGTGTTAATTGGGATTTTGATCTTTTTCATTCTGGAAAAATTAGTATTGTGGCGTCATTGCCATATCGAGGATTGCGAAGCGCATGATCCATTGCATGGTTCTGCAGTAGTAGCAACAACCACCACTATTCAGCACGAGCATGATCACGGGCGTAGCGGAATGATGGTTATTGTGGGTGATACCTTTCATAATTTTGTCGACGGTATTTTGATTGCTGCTGCTTTCATGGTGGATGTGCAGCTGGGTATTGTGACATCCATCGCTATTATCGCCCATGAAATTCCTCAGGAAGCAGGGGATTTCATAATCCTTTTGAATTCCGGTTACACGCGCCGCATGGCATTTCTGATGAATTTGTTATCCAGCTTGGCGACCTTGGTTGGTGGTGTATTGGCCTATTTCATGTTGTACAAGATGAATTTTTTGATACAGCCGCTATTAGGGCTTGCATCAGCCAGCATGATTTATGTGGCGATGTCTGATTTGATTCCAAGCTTACATAAACGCCCGGAGATTAATGCAACTATCCAGCAAGTCGCATTAATATTATTAGGAATTTCCACTATCTGGCTGATAGGGAATATTTTTCCGCATGACTAGGCGCGTGTAGTGATTGCAAAATGAGGAGCTTTTTTGATAAGGAGTTTCAATGACAAAACGATTAATTGTGTTATTACTGTTGCTTTTCTGTACGAATGTTGTTTATGCGCAAGAGAGCAATTTTCTCGAAAAAGTAGAAAGCAGCGCACGTTCCTGGCTTGGGTTGATTGATGGCGGGAAATATAAAGAAAGCTGGGAGATCTCATCCGCGCTATTTAAGTTGAAAACATCCGAGTCTGAGTGGATCAAATCAATCACAGTAATCAGGGCGTCACGTGGCACAATGAGTGCCAGGTATATTGCGACGGCCGCTTCTGGAAAATCATTATCGGGATTTCCGGATGGGGAATATGTTGTGCTCCAGTTTTACACAACTTTTCCGGAAAAAGGATTGGCATTTGAGACGGTAACGCTGGCAAAGACACAAAATGAAACATGGCAAGTTGCGGAATACTCGATCAAGTAAAAATTAAAAATACCAAGATTTAGTATTCTTAATTTTTATCACAAGTTGTGTGCCAGATGGATCTTTCTGTATTGATGCTTAAGGAATCGCAGACAGATTAGCCCCTTTAAATCCCTGAGAAACCCGGTAATAGACGCGGCGCACCGGTGTGCCATAACGTTCAATGACACGATATTCAATGGCGCCAGGTTGATCAAGCATCTGTTTAACGTCTGTGCCCCCTCGGATTTTTTCTAAATGACGGCGTTTCATGCCAACCTGGATGATGGGCTGGTCAGTGGGTGCTTGAGAAGGAAACCAGAATTCATACATGGCACCACTATCACCAAACATGTTGCGTGAGCGGATATCTAACGGTGCGCTACCATGGGTGTAAAAATATAGCGCGCTGGCAACAGACCATTTGCTCATACCGACAATAATGGGTTCTTTACCGGTTTGATTTTTGACTTCTTCGGCTATCTGTGTAATTTCAGCAGCCGTTTCTCGCCAGAAATAATGTTCAGTGAATAGATGGTAAGGAATGCCTGGAATTCCCAGTACTACGTAGTGCAGTACAAACGCATAAGCGAAGATGCATGTAATAATGGTTACTCGCCAAGTTGTCTGGATGCGTTTGGCCAATGCGCTTAGCTGGTCGGTCTGACCAATCATCCAGGCAATTGTTGGCAATATTGCAAGCCAAATTGGGCCAGTCCAGTGAAAGCGCGGCGCATCAAAAGTACTGAGTGCAAAACAAATGAATAATGGGACGCCGGCGAAAACTTGTACGAATAATTGACGCCTGCGCTCAAGTTGATGCGCCTCAGGTTTTTTGATTGTAAATAAGGCCAATGCGGCTGCAAGAAAGCCGACTGGTGTTAGCAGGATGATAATGTGGGCAATCAAATAATGTACTGAGAATTTATAGCTGTCCGCCAACACGCGATTCGACTGAAAAGCGAAGGATGCCCAATTATTCTCGTAGTTCCAGATGATGGCCGGTGAAAAGAGTAACACTGCCAATAACGCGGCTAGGTATGGATGAGGACGTTTCATCCAGCGGCGTGCTGTTGGGTCTACCATGACAAATACCAACGCTGCAATACCCAATAATCCCAGTGAGTATTTGGATAGTAATCCCAGACCGAAAGCGATTCCCATACCCAACCAAGCCGTACGTTGACCGGCTAATAACGCACGTTCCATGTAATACAGTGTGGCGGCCCAAGTTGCGACTAATGGGGCATCAGGTGTCATCAGTAGGCCGGAAGCGAATCCCATTGGCAATATAGACAACAATAATACGGTGCGCATTGCGGTGGATTTGTTGTATAGGTTTTGCGCCAGTGCGTATAGATAGCCCATGGCCACAAAGCCACTGAGTAGGGCACCGATGCGCACGCCAAATTCATTGTGTCCTAGGAGCGATGTGCCGAACCAGATTAACCAAGCCACCATGGGAGGATGATCATAAAAGCTCAGATCCATGTGTTGCGCATATTGCCAGTAATACGCTTCATCTGGGATAAGTTGTGCCAGACCAAAATAAACTAAACGCAGTAATATGATAAATATGACGATACCAATCGCTGCTGTGCGCCAGCGTATTTCAAGAGATGGCGGGTTTTCTTTATTGGGAAAAACATAAAAAGCGGAACCTAAGTAGTTTACGGCCGCAGTAGCGATGATCGCCGGAAAAATTGCCAATAGGGGTGGTACGTGCCAGATATAAACGAGTAAAGCTAATACACCTCCGCGCAGCAATAACGCGAATGCGCCCACAGTCAGGAAACGGCCAAATTGATGCCATTGCAGATAGCCTGTGTGGTGTTCACGGAACGCCCATTTTGAATTAAGGGTATAGTTCACCGTTGCAGCGACAAAGAAACTTACAAAGTGGGCTAGAGCAAGCCCAGCGCCACGATTGATCATCCATTGGAAAATGATCGCGTCAATTAAAACACCCAGCAATCCCACTGCAGCAAAGCGGCCAGCCGTATTGAGTGTGGCTGTGCCTCCGGCTAGTGTGATCAGGCGTTGTATATAAGCTTGCTGATGAGAAAAAGACAATTTGGAAGTGCCATGCGTGCGATCATGGAAACAAATAGGCACTTCGATGACACGAAGCTTTCCCTGATTAGCCATGAGTAGCTCGAGCAGAATTTTGTAGCCATGTGCATTATTTGAAATACTTCCAGTCAGTTCGCGACGGAATGCAAAGAAACCGGACGTGGCGTCATTTACATCACAAATCGGGCGCGCTATCCAGCCACCAACACGTGACAGTAATTGCCGGTACAGTGGCCAATTCTCAGTACTGCCACCGGCAATATAGCGGCTGCCAATGGCTACGTCATGGGTGTTGTTCAGTATGGGCGTGACGACAGCCGGTAAGCGTTCGGGCGGATGGCTGAGATCTGCATCCATGACCACAATGACATCGCTTTGCGCTGCAGCGGCTCCTGCCAGTATCGATGCGGTCAGATCCGGTTTCTCCCGCCGTTCGATGAGATGCACGTTTGATCTATTTTTCCAGGCGCGCACCTTGTCGGGGGTGCCATCCGTGGAACCATCATCAACAAAAATGACTTCAAAACTACCCGGTGCAAAATTCAGCGCAAATATGCGGGATAAGAGTAAATCAATATTCTCGGATTCATTCAGTGTGGGTACTATGATTGAAAATTGGGTCATGTAGCTCCACAGATTAAGATTGATACTTGATTATTGGCGGCATGATTCTATTTTTTTAGTTTTTGGTATTTATTGACCGCTTTATTATGGTCCGCCAGATTACTAGAAAATTGAGATTCTCCATTACCTTTTGCGACAAAATAGAGTGCATCGGTTTCAGCCGGATTAAGTGCTGCACGGATGGAAGCTAGACTGGGTAGCGCAATAGGAGTGGGCGGCAAGCCTGGGCGCGTATAGGTATTGTATTCCTGATCGGCTAGCAGGTCTTTTTTGCGCAGGTTTCCATCAAATTGCTCACCCAAACCATAGATAATGGTGGGATCTGTTTGCAACCGCATACCCTTACGCAACCGGTTAATAAACACACTGGCTATCGTAGTGCGATCACTTTCCAGGCCGGTTTCTTTCTCTACTAATGAGGCTAGAATGAGTGCTTCATAAGGTGTGGCTAATGGTAAAGATTCGGCGCGTGACGACCAGTTGGATTGTAAATGATTTTGCATAGTTTGATAGGCACGCTGCAGAATTTCTATATCACTGCTATTTTTAATAAAATAATAAGTATCCGGGAAAAATAATCCTTCAGCAGCTGTTTCAGTTGCGCCGATTAACTGTAGTATTTCCTGATCACTCAGGCTGGCTGTATGGCTCTGTATGGCAGGGTGTTCGTTTAATACTTTGCGCATTTGCGCAAAAGTGGAACCTTCAAGAAATCTTATTTCATTCTGCTTTGCATCACCCTTGGTCAGATAATCTAATAGCGCTATTTGAGTGATATTTTCATTCAGTTGATAGTCGCCGGCTCTGATTGCTGATTCCTGATTCAGATAACGTGCTAATAGTATCAATGGCCATTTACTGGGAAAAACACCCGCATCGGCCAGTTGTTGCGAAACTTGTTTTAGATTATTACCAGAACGGATTGAGAACTCATAGGGTGTAGCAGGAAGCGAAATACTTGAATGAACATGAAGATAAAGCCATCCCATTAGTAGGATGGCGATAGAAACGATCGAAATTAGAAGGCGTTTTAGCGTAGGCATGCGCCACAAAAAGGTAAAGTTTTTTATACGCTACGGAAAACAAGCGTTCCGTTAGTTCCCCCAAACCCGAAGGAATTCGATAGTGCAACCTTGATGCGCATAGCTCTTGCTGTATTGGGAATATAATCCAGATCACATTGCGGATCTTGATTGACGAGGTTGATTGTGGGTGGGGCAATTTGATGATGTATTGCCAATACAGAGAAAATTGCTTCTACACCACCGGCAGCACCGAGTAAATGTCCTGTCATTGATTTTGTCGAATTGACGGCAAGTTTGCTCGCATAGTCACCGAAACAACGCTTAACAGCAATTGTTTCAGCGATATCACCCAATGGGGTGGATGTGCCATGTGCGTTAATGTAATCAACTTCTGTGGTATTAATGCTTGCATTCTTAAGGGCGTTAGACATGCAGCGTGCTGCGCCTTCACCATCATCGCTAGGCGCTGTCATATGATATGCGTCAGCACTCATGCCAAAGCCAGCTAATTCCGCATAAATTTTTGCTCCCCGGCGTTTGGCGTGTTCTAATTCTTCCAGTACCAAAACTCCGGCACCTTCACCCAGCACAAAGCCATCACGATCGATATCCCATGGGCGGCTCGCAGATTCCGGATCAGAATTATGTACTGATAAGGCTCTTGCAGCAGCAAACCCGCCGATGGCAAGCGGTGTTACACAGGATTCGGCACCGCCGCATACCATGATATCGGCATCGCCATATTCAATCATGCGGGCCGAGTTGCCAATACTGTGTGTGGCTGTGGTACAGGCGGTCACAATCGCTATGTTAGGACCTTTATAACCGAACATGATGGATAAGTTACCTGCGATCATGTTAATGATGGTGCTGGGAATAAAGAAAGGCGATATTTTACGTGGCCCGCCCGCATGGTAAGCCGTATCTGTATTCTCAATCATAGGCAAACCGCCGATGCCTGAACCGATATTAACGCCGATTTGTTCTGGATTAAGCTGTCCAACATCATCTATGCCAGCATCTTTAACAGCTTGAATTCCTGCAGCCATGCCATAATGGATGAAGGTATCCATGCGACGTGCTTCTTTGGCGGATAAGTATTGTTGAATATCAAAATCTTTTACTTCACCAGCGATTTGTGAAGTAAAATTGGATGCATCAAAACGGGTTATCCGAGTAATACCGGATTTTCCTGAGATGATATTCTCCCATGCGCTTGATACCGTGTTTCCAACAGGCGACACAATACCCAATCCGGTAACTACTACCTTACGTTTGGACAAAATAACTCCGCTTACATGTACTTAAAAAACACAATACTAATTAGTATTGGCAGTGACGTAGTCAATCGCTTCCTGGACGGTATTTATTTTCTCAGCTTGTTCATCTGGAATCTCGCATTCGAATTCTTCCTCTAATGCCATTACCAGTTCGACCGTGTCGAGTGAATCTGCTCCCAGATCATTAACAAAAGATGATTCATTTTTGACTTCTGCTTCATTCACGCCAAGTTGCTCAGCTACAATCTTTCTAATACGCAGTTCAATATTTTCCATCTAAGTATTTCCTTCTTGGGTAAGATAAATGTATCTATTCTAGCAAATTTTCAATGCTAGCAAAACTGAAACATATAACTGCTAATTGCGCAGTTCTGATTCTTCAATGGCTTGTGATTTAGTCCATATACATCCCGCCGTTGACATGGAGTGTGGTGCCTGTGATATAACCCGCTGCAGACGAAGCTAAAAATGCTACTGCAGAAGCGACTTCTTCAGGGCGACCTAATCTTCCCAAAGGAACATGCTGAATTAAGTTTTGTTGAAGTTCATCAGCCAGTGCGCGTGTCATGTCCGTGTCAATAAAACCAGGAGCAACACAGTTTACAGTAATATTGCGACTGCCAACTTCACGTGCCAATGATTTACTAAAACCAAATATGCCTGCTTTGGCGGCAGCATAGTTTGTTTGTCCCATATTTCCCATTGCGCCGACAACAGAGGAAATATTAATGATGCGGCCGTAACGGGCTTTCATCATGGCACGGAGGACTGCGCGACTTAACCGGAACACTGATTTTAAATCAGTTTCTATAATTTCATCCCATTCTTCATCTTTCATGCGCACTAACAGGTTATCGCGCGTGACCCCGGCATTATTGACCAAAATTTCCACTTCACCAAATTTTTCGCGAATGATTTGAATCGTATTGTTAATTTGCTCGGTATCATTCACATTCAGAGTGATACCTATGCCTTTGATGCCGGCTTTCTCCAAATATTGATTAATCGTGTTTGCACCGCTTTCAGTGGTCGCTGTACCAATCACTACTGCACCCAGCTGACCGAGCTTAAGCGCGATCGCTTGTCCAATTCCCCGGCTGGCGCCTGTTACTAAAGTTATTTTATTTTCCAAAATCATACCCTCATGAATAGAGCCATGACTGTTCGTAGCAAATGTTCATTGTCGCCATATTATCCTTAAATCATTAACAGCTTGTTTGATTGTTTCACTGTTTGCCAGTGACAGCTGCTGTAAATTTTGATCGATGCGTTTGTTTAGCCCGGCTAATACCTTTCCCGGCCCGCATTCGACGACATGGGTTATACCGGCAGCGGCAAATGCTCGAATTGTATCTACCCAGCGTACAGAGCTGATAAGCTGTTGAACCAAAATTTTCTTAATACCTGCGGTATCGGAATGTGGTTTTACATCGGCGTTATGCAGAATTGGGATTTTAGGAGGGTGCAGCATTACTTGCTCTAGCTGCTGTTGCATACTTTCGGCTGCTGGTCTCATCAGTGAGCAATGCGAAGGGATGCTCATGGGCAACATGATTGCACGTTTTGCCCCTTTTGATTTAGCCATTTCAATTCCTTGCAGGATTGCATTCTTGTGCCCGGCAATTACTATCTGACCCGGTGAATTAAAATTGGCCGGTTCAAGAGATTCTTCTTTCCCTTGGTTTGTGATGTCATGACATATTGTTTCAACAATTTCGTCATCTAATCCGAGAATAGCCGCCATTCCACCCACACCTTCCGGTACAGCCTGTTGCATAGCTTGCGCGCGGAAGCGCACCAGTGATAATGCATCAGCAAAACTCAGCGCTTCGGCTGCGACCAATGCTGTGTATTCGCCCAGGCTATGTCCGGCCAGGAATGCCGGTTTGCCGCCTTCTAAACTAGTCCATGCGCGATACACAGCCACTCCTGCAGTTAACATGAGCGGTTGTGTATTGATGGTGAGGTTGAGGTTATCCGCCGGTCCATTATTCACCATAGACCAGAAGTCCTGCTTGAGGATGTCGGATGCTTCCTGAAAGGTTTCCTGAACGATGGGTAAATCCGTATACCCATTCATCATTCCAACGGATTGCGATCCTTGACCTGGAAATACAAATGCAAATTTCATAAATCACCAGCGCAGTAATACTGCTCCCCATGTAAATCCACCGCCAACACCTTCCAGTAGGATCAGTTGATCGGACTGGATGCGTCCGTCACGTACCGCCATGTCGAGCGCGAGAGGAATGGAAGCCGCAGAAGTGTTGCCATGTTTGTCTACAGCTACCACCACTTTATCCATGGGCAATCCCAGTTTCTTTGCCGTTGATTGAATGATTCGAATATTTGCTTGATGAGGAATCAACCAATCAATATCCGTAGTCTGTAAGTTATTTTTGGATACAGCCTCTTGCACCACTTCTTCCAGAACTTTGACGGCGAATTTAAAAACGGTATTGCCTTCCATGTTGATGTAGGGCGTGCCTTGTACTTTCCCACCGCTGATGCAGCCTGGCGCTGATAAGATATTACTATAGCTGCCATTGGCGTGGAGGTGGGTGGATAAAATGCCCGGTTGATCGCTTTGCGAAAGCACTACTGCACCAGCGCCATCACCAAATAAAACACAGGTGCTACGATCGTTCCAGTCGAGTATTTTAGAATAGATTTCGCTGCCGACCACTAAAGCATTCCGGCACTTGCCAGAACTCACAAACATGTCGGCGGTCGCCAACGCATAAACAAAGCCACTGCAGACGGCTTGGACATCAAATGCCGGGCAATTTTCTATCCCCAGTTTATTTTGCAGAATACAGGCAGTACTTGGAAAAATCATGTCCGGGGTCGTGGTGGCGACAATGATGAGATCGATATCTTTATTGGTTACACCAGCAGCTTTCATGGCATTCTGGCACGCGTAGAATGCCAAATCGCTGGCTACCTGATCCTCGCTGGCAATATGCCGCTGTGTAATGCCTGTGCGCGTTCGTATCCATTCGTCACTGGTGTCCACCATGCGTTCCAGATCAAGGTTGGTGAGAATTTTTTCCGGTAAATAACTACCTGTTCCAGTGATTCTTGAATACATTATTTTATAATTTCTTTTGAAGAGATCTGAGAATGCCGGGAAAACTCGGCTACCCGCTCACTAATATGTCGCAACATCCCGCCACGTACTTCTTCAGCGGCGCGTTTTATGGCAAAACCAAATGCATATTTATCTGCAGAACCATGACTTTTAATCACAATGCCGCGTAAGCCCAGGAAACTGGCGCCATTGTAGCGGCGATGGTCGACGCGGCGTTTAAAGGAATTGATAACCGGCATTGCAATGACACCAGCCAGTTTGGTGAGCAAATTGCGCCTGAACTCTTCGCGCAGGTAAGTTGCCAACATTTGTGCCAGACCTTCTGAAGTTTTTAGGGTGATATTGCCAACAAATCCATCACAAACCACGACATCAGTGGTTCCCTTGTAAATATCCGTGCCTTCAACATTACCATAAAAATTAAGCCCGCTATTGCGTAGTAACTCAGCTGCTTGTTTAACTATCTCATTGCCCTTGATTTCCTCTTCACCAATATTGAGCAAACCAACACTTGGAGATGCTTTATTTTCTACAGAGGATACCAGCGAAGCGCCCATGAGGCCAAACTGAAACAAGTGTTCAGCTGTGCAGTCGACGTTGGCACCCAAATCCAATACGTAAGTGTGACCGGTAATAGTGGGTAATATGACGGCAAGTGCCGGGCGGTCAACCCCTGGAATTGTTTTTAATACAAACCGGGAAGTTGCTAGCAATGCGCCGGTATTCCCAGCACTGATACAAGCTTGTGCTTCACCCGTTTTAACGAGATTAATGGAAACGCGCATTGAAGAGTCTTTCTTGCTTCGCAGGGCGACTGCAGGGGATTCATCCATGCTGACAACTTCACTCGCTGGATGTAATCGAATTCTCGGACCAAATTCAGATTTAGCGGCGCGTAACTCTGCTGCAATAGCATCAGGGATGCCGACTAGAATAATATTGGCTTCAGGATCGCTGCGCAAATATTCGACCGCTGATGGAACTGTTACATGGGGGCCATGATCACCCCCCATACAGTCTATTGCTACAGTAATATCCAATTTCAATGCTCTTGTGACTGGGAGAAACTATATATTTAATACGGCTTGTAGCAATAGATATGATGTTTAATCGTTTTTGGTTTTAACAACTTTCTTGCCACGATAGTATCCATTCGGACTGATATGGTGACGTAAATGAATTTCTCCAGTACTTGATTCAACAGCTAAAGGCGGATTAGTCAGAAAATCATGCGAACGATGCATGCCGCGTTTCGAAGGGGATTTTTTATTTTGCTGGACTGCCATGTGAATAACTCCTTAAACTCAATTTGTTTTTTTTAATGCCAATAATGCTGCAAAAGGATGGGCTGATTGTGTTTTGCTGGTCAGGCTATCTTTGATCGATTCTAATTCCTGTGCGCTGCATTCACCCTCTGTGTGACATGATGAAATCGGTAAACTGAGAATGATCTCGTCCTCAATTAAACTGACTACGTCCATACTAGGTGTTGATAAAATCGCATCGGCGCTATCGTCTTCGTCAGCTTGATCCAGTTCCGCTTCAGTCTTCGCCAGTACCAAGAATGTCTGCAAATCAACTGTATGCACTAATTTTCCTAGACAACGCTGGCAGATAAGATGTATTTTACCTTTAATCTCCAAATGCAGGCCGGGTTTTTCATGCTTGTCAAACTGACCACTGATTTGGTAGATTAGCTCCCCTTCTTTGTCAAACAGAAAATCATGCAAACGCACAAGCGCATCCACCGGGATTTTACCATGATGTATGCCCGTATTCTGTACAAAATCTAAAGGGTCTATCACAAAGCTTACAGACATAAGGCGCGCATGTTATATTTTTTACTCTTAAGTGTCAAAAAATCAGAAGAAAAATCAGAAGGAAATTTTGAAAACACAAAACATTACCCCGAAAGTAATATTGGGATCAAGCTCGATTTATCGCAAGGAATTGCTTCAACGTCTGCAAATTCCATTTGAAACAACCAGTCCTCAAATTAATGAAACACCGTTACCCAATGAATTGCCCGAAGAAACTGCCGCACGATTGGCTGAAGCCAAAGCACGCGCAGTTGCTAAAATTCACCCACAGGCCCTGATTATAGGCTCAGATCAAGTGGCGGCATTGGGAGATTTTCGCCTTGGGAAACCGCTGAACCACACCAATGCAACCGAACAGCTCAGGCGAGTCCGTGGTAAGGAAGTTGTTTTTTACACAGCTTTATGTCTCCTGAACAGTTTTACAGATCGGCTGCAAATGCGTGTTATTCCTTATCATGTAAAATTCCGGCAATTCAGTGATCAACAAATTGAAAATTATCTGCTTAAAGAACAACCTTACCATTGTGCGGGTAGTGCAAAATCTGAAGGGCTTGGCATTGCACTGATTGAGCAGATGACCGGAGATGATCCGAACGGACTGATTGGATTGCCGCTCATTGCTTTGGTCGACATGCTGACGCAAGAAGGAATGGAAGTCATTTGAAGATAGAATTTGTTACAGAAGCTTTTGAATTGCAAATATGTTAATAATGTGAAATCATTATACATTGAGTGAAACTTTCACTTATTATAAATCAGGTTCCTATGCGGAAATACTCTACTAATCCTGTCATCTTTATGCTGATTCTCAGCATATTGACGAATGGACTGAGTTTATCCTTCAGAGGTGAAGTATTTGCGCACGAGCTGGATCATATCCGCCAGGCGCTGTCTTCTGATCCCGCGACACATCTGGAGTTGCACCGGAACAATGTAGCTAGAGACGGCGCTGATCTTGATGCGGCAACGCATTTATGTCTGCATTCGGCGGGGCAGTATCAACCTTTTTTCTTTAATTCTTTTCCTCTGATACCAGATCAGATCGTCACAGAAGCATTAACTGTATTCATTTCCGCCATTATTCCTGAAACAATTCCCGATCTCCCGCTTCGTCCTCCTCGAGACATCTCTTTAAGCTAAATTATTAAATTGTGTTGTTTTTGGATCGTTTCTTCGATCCATTGCATCGCAAAGACAGGGCAATTCAAGCTAGGCGAATAACCTGTTTTGGTAGGCTTAAGCAATGCGGAGGATGTCTATGAAATTGAGCGGCCTGTTGATAGCGTTACGCTATTTGGGAGCACCAAAATTAAGGGTCATGCTGCTGGGTTCTATTCTATTACTGGGTTTCTCAGCTCAGATAAAGGACGCCAGAGCTGATTCTTTTAACAAACTGTCTAGCGGGAAAAATGATTATCCGGCTGGCGCGGTAAATAGCGATGATAAAAATGATCTCACTTTACGTGACGCAATTAATCTTGCGCTACTTCAAAATCCGGAATTGGCGGCCTTCTCCAAAGAAATGCGTGCGTTGGAAGGGGCAACATTGCAGGCTGGTTTACTGAGGAATCCGGAACTGTCGGTAAACGTTGAGAATATCGGAAACATACAAAAGCTTCGTGGTGATCTCAATTCAGCGGATTCAGTAGCGCAGGAAGTAGTTCAGCAGCTCACGACCATCCGGATCGGGCAATTAATTGAACTGGGGGGGAAACGCGCGGCTCGGGTTAACGCTGCGCTACTGGGTGAAGATCTGGCCGCCAAGGATTATGAAATCCGGCGTGTAGAAATTATTGCCAGAGTGGCCAATGTGTATACGGAAGTGCTCGCTGCGCAAGAGCGGCTCAGGCTTGCTGAAGAAACCCGGCAAGTTGCACAAAACGTGGTTAATAGTGTGACCGAACGTGTGCAAGGCGGGAAAGTGGCACCTATCGAAGAAACCAGGGTCAAGGTGGGGCTATCGACTACGCGTATTGAATATGAACAAGCGCAACGGGATTTAATATCAGCGCGTAGACGACTGGCATTGTTATGGGATAGCGCCTCTCCGCAATTCAATAAAGCCTTGGGGAATCTTGAAATATTGATTCCCCCTCCTAGTTTCCAAATGCTAGAAGAGCGTGTATTAGATAACCCAATGGCACTACGTGCGATTAAGAATATTGAACAACGTAAAGCATTGCTGGAAGTAGAGCAAACTCGCCGCATCCCTAACCTCACCATTAACGCAGGCGTTGTGCATCATGCACAACTGGGTGGTAACACGGCTGTGGCTAGCGTGATGGTGCCATTACCATTATTCGATCGTAATCAAGGAAATATCAAAGATGCTTATCAACGCGTGGACAAAGCCGTCGATGAGCAAGCCGCGATGGAATTACGGTTGAAAACTGAGCTCACGCAGTCTTATGAAATGATGTCAGCAGTATGGAATGAAATTAATATATTGCGTGACGAGGTATTGCCCGGCGCTAAGAGTGCCTTTCATGTGATGCGCAGGGGCTATGAATTGGGTAAATTTGGTTTGCTGGAGATGTTAGATGCGCAACGTATTCTATTCCAGAACCAGCTTCTCTATGTACGTGCATTGGCAAACTATCAGCGCCTGGTGAATGACATCGAGCGCCTGATTGCAGGACCTATCGATAGCGTCAAGCCGAATCATGAAATTAACATACGCCAACCCTAGTGGCAGGAAAAAGATTAAGGATTAAATTATGAATAAAGCGCGATGGATGCCAATTCTGATTGTGATTGCCATAGGGATTGTAGTGGGTGGATTGATTCTAACACTGGATAAACCTTCTGCAGTGCCAGAAGAAGCGGCGGGCATCAATACCAATGAAAAATTAGATGGAAACCAACCGGGTGTTGGACCAAGAGGTGGTAAGTTATTCACCGATAATGACTTTAGCGTAGAACTGACTATCTTCGAGAAAGGCGTGCCGCCGCAGTTCCGGATCTATCTGTATGAAAAGGGTAAGTTGTTGCCGCCAACTGCTGCCAATGTCGCAATTACATTATCCCGGCTGGGAGTGCCCGCACAATTGTTCAAATTTGCTCCCGAAGCGGATTATCTGCTGGGAGGCCAGGTAGTGGAAGAGCCGCACTCATTTGATATTGCCATTGCAGCTGAACGCAATGGCAAAGTAATGCGCTGGAGTTACAGCCAGATCGAGGGGCGGGTGGAAATTCCGGATGAGATGCTGAAAAGCATGGGCGTTGTGCTTTTGACGGCCGGGCCAGCCATCATCAAGCCAAAACTCAAACTGCCGGGTGAAGTGACATTCAATGAACATACCATAGTGCGGGTAGTGCCGCGGGTTGCTGGCATGGTGACTGCCGTTCAAGGCCATCATGGGCAGCACGTGAAAAAAGGCGAGGTGCTGGCGGTTCTCGAAAGTCCGATGCTGGCGGATTTACGCAGTCAATATTACGTTGCCAAGAAGCGGCTGGGATTGACAAGGGCTACCTACGAGCGCGAGAAACAATTATGGGAAGAAAAGATTAGTGCGAAGCAGGAGTTTCTATTGGCGCAAGAGTTATGGAATGAAGCGGAGATTGCATTGGAGTTGGCTGCTACGAAGCTGATTGCACTGGGTGTGCAACCTGAATCCAATCATTCAAAGACAACTATTTCGCGTTATGAAATACGTTCTCCCATTTCCGGAATCATTATTGCCAAAGCCATTGCATTGGGTGAAGCAATTAAAGAAGACCGGGAAATTTATACTGTCGCGGATGTCTCCACTGTGTGGACGGCGATTACGGTTTATCCAAAAGATCTGAATGTGGTTAGGGAGGGGCAGAAAGTAGCAGTGAAAGCGACTGCGTACGATGTGGAAAGTGAAGGGATCATTACTTATATTTCGACGTTAATCGGCGGGCAAACCCGTACCGCAACAGCGCGGGTCGAATTGGATAATCAAGAAGGTCAATGGCGCCCCGGTATGTTTGTAAATGCCGAATTGGTGGCGGAAGAAATTCTGGTTCCTGTGGCTGTTTCGGTCGCTGCTATTCAAACGCTGCGCGATTGGTCAGTGGTATTTGGCCGTTATGATCAGTATTTCGAGGTTCGTCCTTTGGAGTTAGGCCGTAATGATGGCGAGATGGTTGAGGTGCTGAAGGGGTTGACTCCCGGAGAACAATACGCTGGCGGTAACAGTTTTGCCATCAAGGCTGAATTGGGTAAAGCAGGCGCAAGTCACGACCATTAAACCGATGATCTAATCGAGGCGACCATCATGTTCGAACGCATTCTACATATATCCATTTATCAGCGCGCCATTGTACTGATGGCCGTGTTGATGATGGCAATCATTGGTGCCTACAGCTATCAGAAATTGCCCATTGATGCGGTGCCTGATATCACCAATGTGCAGGTTCAAATCAATACCAACGCGCCGGGTTATTCACCGATTGAGGCGGAGCAACGCATCACGTTTCCGATCGAAACCATCATGGCGGGTTTGCCCCATCTCGACTATACCCGCTCGATTTCACGCTATGGCCTGTCGCAGGTCACGGTGATTTTCAAAGACGGAACCGATGTTTATTTTGCCCGCCAGCAGGTCAGTCAACGCATCCAGGAGGCGAAAGGCCGGTTACCCATCGGCATTGAGCCGATGATGGGGCCGATTTCCACCGGCCTGGGTGAAATTTTCATGTGGACTGTCGATGCCAAGCCGGGTGCAAAAAAACCGGACGGCTCGGAATATACAACCACCGATTTGCGTGAAATACAGGATTGGGTCATCCGGCCGCAGTTGCGTATGGTCAAAGGTGTGACAGAAATCAACACGGTGGGCGGCTATGTTAAACAGTTTCATGTGGTGCCGTACCCGGAGAAAATGATTTCTTTCGGGTTGGGATTAGCCGATCTGGTAACTGCTTTGGAACGTAACAATCTGAATTTAGGGGCCGGTTATATTGAAAAAAGCGGGGAACAGTATCTGGTTCGCGTACCGGGGCAAATCGCAAATCTGAATGAAATCGGTAACATTATCCTGGGTTCCAGGCAGGGCACGCCGATTCGCGTCAAGGATATCGCGGATATTTTGATCGGCAAGGAGTTACGTACCGGCGCCGCGACGCAGAACGGCAAAGAAGTTGTACTGGGAACGGTGCATATGCTGATTGGAGAAAATAGCCGGCTCGTCGCTCAGGCCGCGGCCAAGAAATTAGAGGAAATTAATCGTAATTTGCCGGAAGGCATTGTGACAACACCGGTCTATGACCGTACCACTTTGGTGGATAAAACCATTCATACGGTGGCGAAAAATCTGTTGGAAGGCGCGGCACTGGTGATTGTGGTCTTGCTGCTGTTTCTCGGCAACATGCGCGCGGCACTGATTGCGGCGTTTGTGATTCCGCTGTCGATGCTGTTTACGTTCACCGGCATGGTGACCAATCACGTCAGCGCCAACCTGATGAGTTTGGGAGCGATTGATTTTGGCATTATCGTGGATGGCGCCATTGTCATTGTCGAAAACAGTATCCGCCGGCTGGCGCATGAACAAATGCGACTGGGACGGGAATTGACGCTTACTGAACGTCTCGAACTGGTGTTTGATGCTTCCAAGGAAGCGCGACGAGTGCTGATCTACGGTGAATTGATCATTATTATCGTCTACTTACCCATTTTTGCCTTGACCGGGGTGGAAGGAAAAATGTTCCATCCGATGGCACTCACGGTGGTGACTGCGTTAATTGGCGCGATGATTCTCTCCCTGACCTTTGTTCCGGCAGCGATTGCATTCTTCTTGTCCGGTAAAGTAAAAGAAACAGAGAGTCCGGTGATGGTATGGGCTAGAAAAGCCTATGTGCCGGTATTGAAGGCAACGATGAACAACCGCGAACTCACGGTTACCATTGCGATCGTCGTTGTCATCTTGTCGGGTTTGCTGACGACGCGCGTCGGCAGCGAGTTTGTCCCCAGCTTGAACGAAGGCGATATCGCGTTGCATGCCATCCGTATTCCGGGCACCAGTCTGACGACGGCGATTGAAATGCAAAATGAGCTGGAGGAAACGATTAAGACATTCCCGGAAGTCGATCGCGTATTCTCCAAAATCGGCACCGCCGAGATTGCCACCGACCCGATGCCGCCGAGTGTCGCGGATATTTTTATCATCCTGAAACCGCAATCCGAATGGACCGGTGCCCATCACACCAAAGCAGAGCTCATTGCCGCGATGGAACAGGCGGTGCGTAAGGTTCCAGGGAATAACTATGAATTCACCCAGCCGATACAAATGCGTTTCAATGAACTGCTTTCCGGTGTGCGTGCCGATGTCGCCGTCAAAGTATTTGGCGATGATATGGATACCTTGCTGGCGTTAGGCGAAGCCATAGAAAAGCAGCTTAAAACCGTTCCCGGTGCTGCGGATGTGCGAACGGAACAAATTACCGGTTTACCGGTGCTTTCCATCCAGATGGATCGCGCAAAAATGGCGCGCTATGGCCTGAATGGCCGTGATGTGCAAGATGTCGTCGCCATGTCCGTGGGCGGTAGAAGCACCGGGATGATTTTTGAAGGCGACCGGCGCTTCGATTTGCAAATCCGCTTGCCGGAGCATTTGCGGGCCGATATTGAAGCGCTGAAACGTCTGCCTATCAGCGTTCCGATGCAAAGCGTGGCTATGGCCGCCAATGCGCTACAAGCTGCACCAGCGGCCCAGCCGGCTGTGCCGGTTTTTGTCACTTTGGGAGAGGTCGCTAATTTCGAGATCACTCAGGGCCCCAATCAAGTCAGCCGGGAAAATGGAAAGCGCCGGATCGTGATTACCGCCAATGTGCGCGGCCGTGATCTGGGTTCGTTTGTCCATGAAGCCGAACAACTGATCGCCAAAAAAGTACCGATTCCACTGGGGTACTGGACAACTTGGGGCGGCCAGTTTGAACAAATGATTTCCGCAGCGCACCGACTGCAGATCGTCATTCCACTGGCACTCGGATTGATTTTTATACTGTTGTACACGATGTTCGGCAATATGCGTGATGGACTGCTCATGTTCACCGGTGTTCCTTTTGCTTTGACCGGCGGCATATTTGCGTTATGGCTGCGCGATATTCCATTGTCCATTTCAGCCGGGGTTGGATTTATCGCGCTATCCGGCGTAGCGGTTCTGAACGGTTTGGTGATGCTGGCATTTATCCGCGGGTTGAGAGAAAAAGAAGGATTATCTTTGGATGATGCGATTCAAACCGGTGCGTTGACTCGATTGCGCCCGGTACTGATGACAGCCTTAGTGGCATCGATTGGATTTCTGCCGATGGCACTCGCCACCGGCACCGGCGCGGAAGTGCAGCGGCCCCTAGCGACGGTGGTGATTGGCGGGATTTTATCGTCGACGGCGTTAACGCTGCTGGTGCTGCCGGTGTTGTATCGAATCATGCATGGACGGGATACCTTGAACAAAAATACATCAGTAGACCCTGAAGTGAAAAAGTTGCAAGGTTAATGACAGCGTCGCCAGTTCAGCGGAGCGATACTCAGCTTTATAAAGTAGGGCATTTCAGCTGTAGTTCCTTTTCCAAGAAAAGGAGTGATGCTATGACTGAAATTTATTTTAATCTGTCTATTTTTTTCTATAACAAAATGATTTTTCGATGTTTTTTTGGAGCTAATTCAGATTAGCATCTGTCAAAAATGCGTTGACAACACACAAAAGACACAAATTACATATCAATCAATAGGAGCTAGCATCAAAATGCAAAAATTAAGCTTAGTCGTTCTAATTTTATTACTGTTTAATATCAGCAACTTAATGGCGGTATCCCCAGCATCAGTTCACAAAAGTGAAAAAGACCAGGTGAGAGAAATTGTTAGGCATGTGATTGAATCAAATGATGAATTTGTTAAGAAATTGCCATCGGATTATTTCGCTCAACTTATCCATGGACAAAAGCCTATTGCGACGATGGTAACTTGTGCTGATTCCCGATTGCACACCCATGCGCTTGATATTCATCCTGACGGAGATCTTTTTTTAGTCCGTAACATTGGCAATCAAGTCTCAACAGCTGAAGGATCCATTGAGTATGGTGTCCGTCATCTACATACTCCCGTTTTATTTATTATAGGACACTCATCTTGCGGAGCAGTTGAAGCGGCCATGTCAAAGCCTGCACATCTTGAACCTTCGATTTGGCGTGAATTGGATACGATCAAGGTTATTGGCAATAAATCTGATGATCACGCACAGGTTAAAGAAAGTGTTGAATCTAATGTGAATCATCAGGTTTCGACTGCCTTAAAGAAATATGACAAAGAAGTTAAGGAAGGCCATTTGACGATTATTGGAGGTGTTTATGATTTTCGCAATGACTATTCTCAAGGCAGTGGCCGTCTTGTCTTAATTAATGTTAACGGAGAAACGGAACTCACTGAAATTCATAAAATGTCAATAGTTAACTTTAAATAGAGCTTACTCAGAAATTCAGCGATCAGATATGCACTGCCAAGTAAGAATTCCGGTTTGAGATGAATTGGCAGGCACGCGTAAACGGAATTTCTCTGGGCATGCACTCTTTTGTCACCCAAAATGCTATTTTGGCAGCAAGATTCCTCAGGCAAATAAAAACCCGCACCAAGATGAGCAGGTTCATAACCAGGAAGATGCTATTAATCCATGCGGCAGACGTATCAGCTCGGTAGGATGTGCCGACCGCAAGGAGGCGCATCAAACGTATCATTCAAGCCCCTCGATATCATAGTCTTCATGATTTCCCCAATTCTCAGGATAGACGCCTTGTTCAACATAACGATGAAAGCTGGAGTGAGGCCAATCACTTACTCTTTTTGCCCAGCCATGTTTAACAGGATTCCAATGAATATAATCGACATGCCGGTTAAAATCATTTTGGTCACGTAAAAGATGCTCCCAGAATCGACGTTGCCATATTCCTCTTTCCCGGCGAGATTTCCGACTGGTAGAAATTCTTTCTCCTTTTGCTATGTGACGGGAAAAATAACCTTTCAACATATTCCATCGGGTTGAAAAATCTGCATCGATCTGTGGTAGCGTCCAGATACAGTGTAAGTGATCCGGCAAAATAACGACGGCATCCATGCGAAAAGGGTAGCGCTGTTTGGTGTATTCAAATGCGTTACGTAGTAAGTCGATTTTCTCGACTAATAGCCGATTGGTCTTGCGTTCGGCAAGATTGACCGTAAAAAACCAAGAACCTCCGGGAACGTAGGCACGTCGGTATTCTGTCATTCCGTGTGTTTTCCTGTTTTAAAACTATTTCTTGATTGATGCGCCTCCTTGCGGTCGGCACATCCTACCGAGCTTCTTCTATTTCGCCTACAAATCAAACACGATAGTCAAAGCATCTTTAATAGGATGAATCAGTAGTGTCCGGAGATTCGAGAATTGTCGCATGATAACTCGTTGAACGACCATTACTAAATGACATATTTTTCTGTAATCGATTTCAACTTGCGCCAAACTTCTGACTTTTGTCAGGAGATTGCAT
>NZ_JAKFWH010000045.1 GCF_021731985.1 Nitrosomonas sp. | reverse complement strand
GTGTTTTATAACAACCAAAGACTGCATTCATACCTGGATTACAAAAGTCCGAACCAATATGAAGCTGAAGCAGCAAAAACGATGAAAGTTGCTTAACTGGGGTGTCCGGTTTTACTTGACCAGGTCAACACGTTTATTCAATTTTGATGCCAAATCACGTACAACACGCGGATATCGGCTAAATACAAAACTGATCGGCATCATACGAATTGACATAACGGACTCTTGAAGATCTCGTGTATTCCGCTCCAATTGATTCATCCCGCTATGCAGTTTTTCAAAAACCACAGGATCAAACTGAGAAGCTGTCTGAGCAAGCATCGCCTGTGTAATCACCAATTCCCCGACCAAATTAATCATTTGATCGACTTTCTCTATACTGACTCGTATTGATGAAGTTTCGCTGGCAGGGGCAGGAGCTGCTGCATTAGCTTTACTGGAAGATTTATTCAGTGTGGCTTGTGCTTCATTTTTGCTAATGCTTGCACTTTGTTGCTGTGGTGAATTCAAACTCGATTCTGAATCATCAATGTCCTTTGGTGCAGCAGGCGCTCCCGGAAAGAAACCATAACCTGGTGCAGGCGGCATATCAGTCATTAAGAACTCATCTTCATCGACTATTGATTTCGCATCAATGCTGACGGAATCCATTTCCTCTGGCTCTATTGCAATAGTTTCATTTTTATTGAGTGTATCGACTACAATTTTTAAAGTAGCCGGATCGACTACAAATGCCAGCGTTTCCCAGATATCTTCTTCACTTTTATCGGTAGTGATTTTCAATTTGCACAGATCTATCACATTGGCTGGTGTCAAGTTTTCCAGGCTGCCCAACTGCTTCAAATTAGCAAATAGATTTTCTAAGGTAGCATCACTCATCCCGCTACCGGAAAACTCGATACTGTAGGTAAGTTTCGATGAGTCATCTATTGTTGAGACTTCAACTTCGGCTTCTACTTGCACTGTTTCAGTATTGGTAGCGGGGTTCGTTAACTCTTTAGCTGGCGCTTGTGTTTCATCGCTCAATCTTTTCAGTTCCTCACAAACTGCTGCGGCAACAGTTGGATCTGCTTGCCCTTCTCCACGATGTCCCGCCAGTTGCGCTTTAATAACATCGCCAGCCTTTAGAAAGGCATCAACCATCTCACTACGCACTTCGAGTTCCCCCTTGCGCAGCTTATCCAGTAATGATTCCAACATATGCGTCATCTCCGTCATATCTGTAAAACCAAATGTCCCAGCCCCGCCTTTAATAGAATGCGCGGCACGAAATATAGCGTTTAAATCTTCCAAATCCGGTGAATTTACATCAAGCCTTAGCAAACATGTTTCCATATCCGCAAGTAATTCTGAGGATTCCTCAAAAAATATTTCATAAAATTGTTCGAGATCTGTACTCATAGGTAACCCTATTCCAAGTTGAGTTGTTAGGCTAACACTCTAAAGAAGTAAGCAAATTAGAAAACAGAAGTATAAAAATTATATAATCTTTAAAATTAAGCAAGTTATCTGTAACTTATTAATCTGCCTAAAAAATATTAACTTCTAACCAATAACCTTACTGATTACTTCCAGCAATCGCTTGGGATCAAACGGCTTAACCAGCCAGCCTGTTGCACCTGCTGCTCTACCTTTTGCTTTTATCTCGTCTCCCGATTCTGTAGTCAGCATCAAGATAGGGATAGTTTTGTAGTGCGTCACTTTGCGCAACAATTCAAGCAGTTTCAACCCATCCATGCGTGGCATATTAATATCGGTTAATACCAGATTGACCTTATGAATATTCGCTTTATCCAGTGCATCTTGACCGTCAACGGCTTCAATAACCTCATAACCCGCACCTTTGAGCGTAAAAGCAACCATTTGCCGAATTGATGCAGAGTCATCTACTGCAAGTATTGTTTTAGCCATTTACCTCACTCCTCTTACTAATGTTTTTAATTTGCTTGATAAAAATACGAACCACAAACAATCTCTATCAAAAAAGCTCAATGTCACCCATCTGCATACCTTGCTGCACTACTGGTTTTCTTTTACTTTTAATTTTTGCCACATCAACTGCCTTCGAAATTCCTTCATGTATCGTATGCAAGGGTTCCTTTCCAACTTTCTTCTTCCAGTTACCTTGCCGATCAATGCGCTGCAATTCTATATTTAGTATTTCTACTTGATGCGTAGTATGTGCCAGCAACTGTGTAACCAAATCACCAAACTGTAATGAAGTAACAGCCATTTCTAATTCCTGCTCGATCTTGTCAGCAAGATCCATTTGTTTTTCCAATAACTCAAGAATAGGCTTGCTTCCTTCAGGAGCAGCCATTTTCTCAATGGCCAAAACCATATCATGGTGAGATTTAGTCAACCTACTGATATATCTAAAGTTACTGACCAAATTATTAACCGCATCACTGACTAATCGATCAATTTGGCTCAACTCTCCCTTGATATCCATGAAGTATTCATCAACCTCGGCAGTACATAAAACCCCATCTTGATCTTCGGGCACCAGTTTATCTACCGTTTGATTCTTAATTTGGCCCTCTCCTGATCGCATTTCAGCCATAACTCTTCTCCTCGTTACTCATCTTGATCAGAGCTATTCATGCTACTGCTTGATCTAGGCAACCCACTATTATTGTGCTCTAGTTATGAATTATCTTTAGACTTAAGACCAATCAATCAGGCCCAACAGAATACTCACGATGATGCTCATTTAATTAGAGAATAATTTTTCTACTCAATAAGTTAACGACATAACCTAGAATAACTTTAGTTCTATAAGCCCCGGAAAAATGCAATAAACCTACATAACCGGCACTTCCAGACTGCACAATCAATTAATAGAGAACATTTTGGTGAAATTCTTTGGTAATTGGTATGAAACCAATTTCAGTTCAGCTGGCTGATGCATATATCAAACTTAAAAACTTCATGAGGAAACGATTAGTTAACGGCTTCACCAATTCGATTGGCCCACCCAATTGCTTGTATCTCCATATCTGCCAATTCATTCAGACTCAGAAAACCCAGTTCGGTTAATATGGACTGAATTGCAGTAACTTCACCCTTCTCGTTGGCTTCAATTAATTTTAATTCTTGACCCAATCGCCCATCCCGGGCTAATAATGCTTGACTCATATCGTCCGGGATTCCCAGCTTGTCAACTATTTGCTGCATTTCAATACCCAGCAATACATCCAGCAAGGAAAGAATTCCTACCATAAATGCTCTTTCCTGGTGATTTTTATCATGCGGACGTTCGGTTGTAGCAACTAATTCCATTAATTTTCCCCGCGCTGCCGCTGTTTGCATTAATGCATTTGACATACTATCGTCTGACTGATTAGCGGTATAAAGTAACAGTTGTATCCATCTCTGTAATTGCTTGCGCCCCAGTATCATGATTGCGTGCTTAATAGAGTTGATTTTCTGAGGCACGCCACTAGCAACTGAATTCACCATGCGCATCAAGTTATAACTTAATCCGGGTTGATGTTTAAATTCCTTTTCAATTTCCTCAATATCACTATCGCCCATCACTAACGTCAATAGCTTCAATAATGACAATTTTGCTGGATCAGCACGTTTAACGGCCAATACCTCCGGCCTTGCAAAATAGTATCCCTGGAACATCTGAAAACCCAACTGCATGCAGTACGCTTCCTGTTCACGGCTTTCTACTTTCAATGCCAAAAGCAAAACCGGCCAGCGATTTAATTCAGTTACAAGTTCCGCAAGTTCTTTTCTTTCAACTGCAAGAATGTCTACTTTCACTACACTGACCAAAGGCAGTAATTGCTCAACTTTAGTATTCATTGCAACGATATTATCAAGCGCAAATTGATATCCATTTTGCTTTAATTCGTTGCAACGCTGCATAAATTCTGCCGTAATAAGCGCTGTTTCTTTTATTTCCAACACGACATGCTTGGCGGGCAATAAACTAATAATGTCACTCATTACCAGATCAGGATCTGCATTGATAAAACCACGCTGTTTACCCAACACATTTTGGATACCCAGTTGACAATATGCATTGATAATGACATTAGCTGATGCGGATAAATCATTAATGACATTCGCCTTTTCATCAGTCTCTTCTTGTCTAAAAAGTAACTCAAATGCTACTAGGTTTTGATTACGATCTAGAATTGGCTGCCGCCCAAGAAAAAAACCTTCCATTTACTTCCCCGAATTAATCCATCGTTTAAAAAAATGTTCTAGCTAATCGGCTTCATTGCATGTTTCTTAAGTATTTCTTACAACTAATAAACATTATCAATCAGCGCCCCTGTTTTTCAGAACAGAACACTTATCTGCGAAAATTCTCAGTTTATTTAGTTAACTCAAAGCAGGAATTGCCCGGTTCTTTCCAGTACGCTTCGCTTGATACAGTGCTTTGTCAGCACGACTTATGACTGAATTTTGATGTTCCCCAAATGAACGTAATGCTATGCCTGCGCTAAACGTTATTGGTATTGAATGTGTATCCGCTTGAATTGAGAAAATTTTTGCCAGATTACTTTGTAACCGGGAAATAACAGTTAATGCGTCTTCCATCTCGACATCGGGCAATAAAACCACAAATTCTTCCCCGCCAAATCGCGCCACAATGTCGGAAGGGCGTAATGTTTCTTTGGCTACATTGACCAAATTGATCAGCACACTATCCCCATACTGATGCCCTAAGTTGTCATTAATCTGTTTGAAGTTATCCAAATCAATCAAAACCACCCCTAAAGACTGTGCATTCCTGTCTGCACGAGCCGCTTCACGTTTAAAAACATCATCTAACCCACGGCGATTGAACGCACCTGTCATTTGATCAGTTTGTACGAGCCCCCTCAGTTGTTCCAATTCACTTTTCAATGATTCAATCTTTTGTTCCGCGCGTTTTACTTGTTCCTGCGCAGCAAAAACCTCATCACTGAATCTCAAACCTTTGGTCTCAGACAACACAACATCAAGAATTCTAATGATTTCATCAGCGTTGCTTGTATTGCGGATCTGTTCAGCGTAGCGTTCTACTTGCTTATAATAGTCCTCAGAATCAATCATGGGTTTCTGCTCACTTTTAATAGCATCTGTCGATTTAACCAATCTCAGCATTCTTTTCTGTTTTTGTTTAATAGCTTCTTGCATTGCTATCCTCCTCAATTGACATCATAAGATGCCAGGCTATTCCAGTTTTGGGGATAATTCGTTGGATTGCGAAGGAGAACCCATCCCGGTATAGACTGTCATGTAAACAACGTTAACAGAGCAAACCAGAAATGGATTTAATGAATAAAAAGGGAAATCGGTACTATTTACCGGTTATTATGAAATATCTATTAACTAACATAGAGTTACTCAGATGTGAGTATCTGATTCTTGCCACCTTTCTTTGCACGATACAAAGCCTCATCGGCTCGTTTGAAAATACTTTCTTGCGATTCTCCCGGCTGGAGTTGAGCAACACCGGCACTAAAAGTGATTAACAAACGTTTATTTTCATGCAAAAAAAACTTCTTGGTTAAATTACGCCGTATCCTGGATAAGATATGTACGGCTTCTTCAAGATCCGTGTTTGGTAATAAAATTACAAACTCTTCACCACCATATCGTGACACAATATCTTCAGGGCGCGTTGTATCCTTGACTGACTCAACCAGGTATACCAATGCATCGTCCCCCACTTTGTGGCCGTGCGTATCATTAAGCAGTTTGAAATTATCAATATCCAGCAATGCATAGCACAAAGGAACCTGATGACGCACTGAACGCGAGGTTTCGCGCTCAAAAGCATTATCCAAACCACGCCGGTTTAGTATCCCTGTCAGGTGATCTTCATGCACTTTCTCACCCATTTCATACAACTCGGTTTCTAGCTGATTGATTTTATTCTGCGCCAAACCAACTTCTGCGCGAGCCGCCAAAAAATCATTACGGTAATTTAACGTGCTTTTTTGCATTTGACTGGTTTCTTCCATAATCAGCACCATCAGCTGATTAATCTCTTTTATATCGTCAGTATTACTGATTTTTTCTGAATACTGTTCAAGCCTATTCTGATATTCATCTGTCGTATCGGTGAGTTCTTCAATATTACTGATTAAGGAAGCCACCATCTGCTTCAGGGTCACCTTGGCTTCACTTAGGCTACGTCCGATTATTTCTTGCCTCTGCGTTATCTCTTCCAGATAATGCTCAGCTTGTGTTATTACCTGCTGATCCAGGGGTTTGGAAATAGTTTCGCGCAATTTACTGATCCGGGCACCAATCCATTGATCTTCTGCAAGTAATTCACCCGTACTGTCCATGAGCATATTGAGTAATTTGAGCAAGCCTTGTTGCAACTTGATACCGCTCTCACCATATGCATCAAATTTACCGCAAAATTGTTGAAATCCAGCAGCAAATCGTTCCATTTCTAGCTTGTCTTGAATTTTGCGCACTTGATTCGCCAGCATTCTGGCTTCTTCAGCCAAAGTTACATCATCGATCTGCCTAGCGATAACCTGCTCAAGCATTTGTGCCAACAACTCCAATAGCTGATCAGTAAAATGCCCGGCGACTTGACTCTGCTCTATAACTGCATGCTTTAATTGAGCGGCTTGTTTATCAGAATCAATCTGCGTTACTTGCGAAGAGGGATTTTGCATTTGCCCATCTTCATTTGATTCTTGCGTTGCGGCAGCTAATGCTCCCCAGGAATCGACTAACGCCTTTAGCTTGGTATGCAGCTGGTTTGAATCTTTTGAAAATTTAGCGAGAACCCGATTAATGCTTTCCCGCTTCTTTGCAGTTGTCAGTGCACCTTGCTTTTTTTCCAATTGCTTCAATAATGCTTCGATTGTTTCTCCCCAGGTCGCAATGGATTCAGCTGTGGAATTATCTGCAGATTTATGTTGATTTGTCGCTGCAACAGCAGAATTTACATCGTCTCCGGATTTACCAGAAATCTGATCATACAGCTTGTGATAATTATCTGGTGTTGGAGGAATTCTGAGCGATGCAAGTTGCCGCAACGTTTCACGGGCAAGAATGGTTGGATTCGAATCGTTAAGCGGCTTCATAAAAATTGGTCAAAAAATTAAAAGGTGGCGTTACCAGCAAGCCAGGAGTTAAAAAATATCGACCAATCCACGTGAATCTTAATCTTAATTTGATAAGGCAAGCTAAAAGAAATTCTAGGTTGACTTCAGAACACTATAAGATTAGTCGACCAATTTATTCTTTATAGCATAACGAATCAATTCTGAATTATTCGTCAACTTGAGCTTCTCCAGTAAGCGCGCACGATAGACACTGACTGTTTTTGGGCTTAAAAACATCTCAGCTGATATTTCTGACAATGTTTTACCTGCAGCAATAAAGCACAGAGTCTGATATTCCCGATCGGATAATGTAGCATAGAGCGGTTTATCTAAATCTGAGTTAACAATGTTGGCAAGTTCCTGCGCGACAACCGGACTCACATACTTATCGCCCATTGCAACTTGACGAATAGCCACTACAAGCTGCGCTGGCGCACTTTGTTTATTCAGGTATCCAGATGCGCCCGCTTTTAATGCACGAATTGCAAATTCGTGTTCATTGTGCATGCTCAGCATGAGAACCGCAAGATTTGGTCTGTCTTTCTTTACTTGCTTCAATATTTCGATACCATTTCTATCCGGTAAAGAAATATCCAGCAACATAACATCAAAATCTTGCTGCCGAGCAATTTTGACTGCTTGAAACCCAGTCTCTGCTTCACCAGTTACTTTGATGTCATCCGTTTCGCTGAGAATCTGTTTCAAACCTTGGCGAACAATTGCATGGTCATCAGCAATCATCACACTTATCATGCGTACCTCCGGCTATTTAGAGCCGAGAAACCTTCTTTTTTTTCTTTATCGGTCCGGGCTGTTGGGGCCCTCTATACTCATTTTCCAGTCCAATCACATGCCCGGATTGATACTCTAAGTTACCCATCGGTATCAAAATAGTCACTTTTGTACCTCGCTCTGAATCTCCCGAGATATGGAAATTCCCCTTCAATTGCTGGCATCGCTCACGCATCCCTCGAATTCCAAAAGAAGCCTGTTTTTCCATATCGATGTCGGTAATGCCACAGCCATTATCAGTCACTTCCAGAAGAATCAGCCCTTCCAGCTCCACAAGTTTTACCTGAACATGGGAAGCATTAGCATGTTTAGAAATATTCGTTAATGTCTCCTGAAAAACACGAAAAACCGCTATCGCCAAATCAGAATCTAAAGCTATTTCATCGTTTACACAGGTTACTTTACAAGCAATACCCGTACGATCACTAAATTCTTTTGCCTGCCATTGAACCGCTGCAATGATCCCGCAGTCTAGAATACCCGGCCGCAAATCTAGAGAAATCCGGCGTGTACTGTCTATCACACGGTCTACTAAAGACTCAATGGATTTCGATTTTTGTTGATAAAACTCAGGTTTTCTTACCGTTTTATCCATACAGGGAAACAGCTCACACTTAATTGCAGTCAATGTCCCCCCAATATCATCATGAATTTCACGTGCAATTCTGGCGCGCTCTTGCTCTTTAACTTTTTGCAAATAAGAAGATAATTCTGCCAACTGTTCACGGGAACGCGCAATCTCTCGTTCAGCCAGTTTATTTCGAGTAATATTAATCATGATGCCATCCCATAGCGTCGTGCCGTCCGACATTCTCCTGGGTGTTGCACGCAAACTAATCCATTTGATATCGCTATCACCTTTTACTTGAATACATCCTTCCCAATTCCAGGTCGAAAGTTGTTCTGCAGAGGTTATCATTAACTGATGATAAGACTCCCTATCATCCGGCAAGATCAATTCTGGAAATAGTTCGGGCCTCTCCATCAGCTTCTGGGGCGATAGCCCAAGCAGTGTTTCACTGGCATCACTGACATAGGGAAAGCAAGTCTTTCCATTGACTGATAGCAGAAACTGAAAAACCACTCCGGGCAAATTAGATGTAATCGCTTGAAAAAGCGCTTCGCTCTTTTGCAATGCCGTTTGTGCAGTTATGAAACGCTGGTAGTTTCCTACTTCATGCAAGCTTCGCCTTATTGCTGGCACCAGCCTGGCAAGATTTGACTTCATCATGAAATCATAGGCTCCTAAGGCCATGATATGCTCTGCCGCTTCCTCACCGACATGGCTGGATACGATGATCAAGGGTATGTCCAGAGATTGGTTTCTTATCGCCTGCAGAATCTCCTCCGCATTTAGCTGCGGCAAATCATAATCGGACAGAATCACGTCCCAGTCCCGGATCATCAAAGCATCGTGCAATGCAGAAGCCGTGCTAACGCACAAGCATTCAGTCTGGAAGCCACCCTGTACAAGTATTTGTAGTACTCGGTCCGTATCCTCTGCAGAGTGTTCGACCATTAATATTTTTAGTTCTTCTTCATTGACCATCTCAGCCCCCACCAGTTGAAGCCGATATAACCTCTAAAATTAACTCCCCGAATTAACTGCCTGAATGTTTATTTAATTTTACAAGATAAATTATAAGAGAAAAACAATTTATATCATGAATTGCCGATATTAACCAACTGATTAGATATAAATCATGAAAGTAAAAATCCTAAACTTTTCAAAATGGTGTCCGATAACTGCAATCAACGGCGGTTACAAACCCTCTTGGATTGCGGGGAAAACCAACGGAACTGGCAATTATGCCAAACACATAGATATCAAAAAGGAGAACCCAAATGCCACAAATTATAAACTCTAATGTAGCCTCATTAAATGCACAACGTAACTTAAATACATCGCAAAACTCATTGAATACATCCTTGACACGTTTGTCTTCGGGTTTACGCATTAACAGTGCGAAAGACGATGCTGCAGGACTGGCGATTTCAGAAAGGATGACTTCACAAATCCGCGGTTTAAATCAAGCGGTGCGTAACGCGAATGACGGTATTTCACTGTCACAAACCGCTGAAGGTGCATTGGGTGAGATCGGCAGCAATTTGCAACGTATTCGTGAACTGGCAGTTCAATCTGCCAATGCATCTAACAGTGCCAGTGATCGCGCATCACTACAAGCCGAAGCCGCTCAATTGGCCTCTGAAGTAACGCGGGTTGCCAGCCAAACTCAGTTTAACGGCTTGAACTTGTTGGACGGCTCTTTCCTGAATCAGAGCTTCCAAGTCGGTGCCAATGCGAACCAAACCATCAACATTGCATCAATTGGTGATGCTCGTTCTACTGCGTTAGGTAGCCACACACTAACCACCAATGGAACCGCAATGGGCACAGCAACAGCTTCTGCCGCTGCTCTTGCTGCCAATGGCGTTGCGGTAGAAGCCGGCTTAACACTTGCCAACAACAAAGGAACCACCGGTAACATTAGTTATGCAGCAGGCGATGATGCTAAGGCCATTGCTGCAGCCATTAATACAGCTGCTTCCAGTATCGGCATCTCTGCAACCGCAACTAACAGTGCCACGCTCGGCAATTTATCAGCAGCCGGTACTGTTCAATTGACATTAAACGGCAGCACAGTTTCTACCACTATCACTGATACTGCTGACTTAAGCGGTTTGGCTTCAGCCATTAATGGATTACAATCCTCAACCGGTGTCACTGCCTCATTCGCGACTTCGTCCAACAAATCAGTAATCACGCTATCAACATCAGATGGTAGAGATATCGTACTTTCAAATTTTACTAATGGTGTAACAACAGCTGATGTCACTGCCGGAGCAACCACAAGAACGCTAACCAGTGCTGGTAACGACTCAACAACAGTAACAGGTACCGTTGAACTTGCGAGCTCGAATGGGCAAATTACTGCAGCGGGTTCAAATGCCACGGAATTTGGCGCTACTACCAGCTCTTTTAACTCAGTCGCCACTTTGGATTTATCCACGTCAGCCAATGCGCAAATTGCAATGAAAACGCTAGATGCCGCATTAAATGCCATCAGTAGTTCTCGCGGTGATCTGGGTGCAATTCAGAATCGTTTCAGTTCAACTATCTCAAATCTGCAAACCACCTCTGAGAATCTGTCCGCCTCCCGTAGCCGGATCCAGGATGCCGACTTCGCATCTGAGTCAGCAAACCTGACACGTGGACAAATTCTGCAACAAGCCGGTGTGGCGATCCTTGCGCAAGCAAATTCACTACCCAATAATGTTCTTTCACTGTTACGTTAAGTTATCCGTAGCAAATGATACAGCGCATTAAATAAAGCTGATGATCGCGGGATGTTATAAAAAACCTTCCCGCGTTCATTTCAACTTTAAGGAATCTATTATGAACATCAATCAATTAAATGGAACAGGCGTACTTCCACTGCCTTCGTCAACAGCGTCGGCTGCTCAAAAAGTATCCGCACCCGATACAGATATTACCCCATCACCTGTTCCAACTGTACGAGCTAAAGTTGACAATAAAACAGAATCTGACGAACAGATCAGACAGGCTGTTCAGAATATCCAAAGCGCGGTGGATAATCTGGCACATAATTTGCGTTTCTCAATTGATGAAGATACTGGCAAAACGATTATTAAAGTAGTGGATACACATACTGACGAAGTCATCCGGCAGTTTCCAACAGAACAGGCCATTGAAATAGCCCGCACATTGGATAAGGTGCAAGGGCTGTTATTTAACGATAAAGCATAATTTAAATTATATATAGCTGGGACTAAGAAATGCTCTCATCTCCGGGTATTGGATCAGGCTTAGATGTCAACGGTATCGTCAGTCAATTGATGGCTATAGAACGCCAACCACTGGCAGCTCTTGATAACAAAGAAGCCAAGCAGCAAACTCGACTAACTGCTTTTGGTAGTTTGAAAGGAGCGTTATCCGCATTCCAAAGCAGTCTTTCCGCATTATCTGATCCGGCAAAATTTACCGGCGTAACGGCTAATTTTGCTGATGCCACATTGGCCAATGTCAGCGCAACATCATCAGCAGCAGTTGGAAGTCACTCCGTAGAGATTCAAACACTCGCACAATCGCACAAACTGAAATCTGCTAACTTTGCAACCACAAGCGCCGCACTTGGCAGCGGCACTTTAACTATACAATTTGGCACATACAGTGGTGGCGCATTTACGCTTAATCCTGATAAGGCTGCACAATCAATTACTATTTCTTCTGGTAACTCATCATTGGCAGGCGTTCGTGACACAATTAATCAGGCCAGCGCAGGAGTAACCGCCAGCATTGTCAATGATGGTTCTGGCAATCGCTTAGTAATTGCTTCAAATGATACCGGTTTGAGTAATGCCTTAAAAATAACCACAACCGATGCCGATACAACTAATACGGATAATGCAGGATTATCTCAGCTTGTTTATGATGCATCGACGGGCGGCACGGCCAATCTGACTCAAACTGTAGCTGCTAGCAATGCCACATTGGTTATCGATGGTATCTCAATCAGCAAAGCATCCAACAAAATTACAGATGCCATTGAAGGGGTCACTTTTAACTTACTGAAAGCAAATGCTGGCACAACAACAAGCTTAAATTTGACTCGAGACACAGCCAGTGTTCAAAGCACAGTATCATCATTTGTTAAAGCTTTTAATGATCTGAACAAAACTATCGTCGATCTTTCAAAATATGATGCGAATACCAAGCAAGCATCTATTCTAACAGGAGACTCAACGGTTCGATCAATTCAGACACAGCTACGTAACGTAATGTCTAATCCGCTGACCACAGCAGGTGGTGGCTTGAGCATATTAACAGAGGTAGGTATTTCTTTTCAAACAGATGGAACACTCAAGCTTGATCCAGCCAAACTATCTAGCGTGATGAGCGATCCAACTAAAGATGTTTCAACACTATTTGCTTCTGTTGGCAAAACCAGTGATAGTCTGGTGTCATTTGTCAGTGCCAAAACCGATACAGCAAATGGCAAGTACTCGCTGAATATCAGTCAAATTGCAACTCAAGGTATCGCAGTGGGCAGCACTGCTGCTGCATTAACCATCAGCTCAGGGGTTAATGACAAGTTAGATCTTACCATTGACGGCGTCAGCGCTAGCGTAACTCTCGCGGCAGGTACTTATACGGCAACTTCATTAGCAGCTGAAATTCAATCAAGAATCAATGGTGCCTCAGCAATTTCTTCAGCTGGCATCAAAGTCACACTGAGCGAATCTGCTGGTAGCTTAACTATCACCTCCAATCGATACGGCTCAGCATCAACCGTATTGATTGCGGGCGGAAATGGCAAATTGGATTTATTTGGCACTCCTGTCGAAACCAGTGGTGTAGATGTAGCTGGTACGATTAACGGCATCACTGCAACAGGTTCCGGTCAAACCCTGACAGGTGCCGCCGATAGCAGCGGACTAGTCCTCAAAATAACTGGGGGCGGTACAGGAGCCAGAGGAGACATAGATTTTGCTCACGGGTTTGGAAAAAAATTAGACAAGATAGTTGGTGAAATGCTGAATGGACATCTCATTGATAGCCGCGTTGATGGCATTAATGCGTCCATAAAAGATATCAATGCACAACGCGATACTTTAAACCGGCGACTTGAAGATACCGAGAAGCGAATACGTGCACAATATACTGCATTGGATGCAACCATTGCCAGCATGACCCAGACCAGCAACTTCTTGCAACAGCAATTATCCAATTTACCCAGCACAAGCTCATAAAAATAAATAGATAAATTAGAAAATCAAACTCTTTACAATATAAAAGAGGTACAAAATGTATTCCGCTATGAATAACGCAGTATCTGCCTATCAACGCATAGGTGTTGAAACAGGCGTTGAATCAGCCGATCCGCACAAACTTATTTTAATGCTTTTCGAAGGCGCACAAGAAGCTCTGGCAAAAGCCAGAATGCACATGCAGCGCAATGAAATTGCGGAAAAAGGACAGATGATCTCAAAAGCTATCATGATTATTGATCATGGTTTGAAAGCAAGCTTGGATATGAATGCAGGCGGTGATTTGGCAATCAAACTTCAAGCACTCTACGATTATATGGCGCATCGATTATTAGTTGCTAATATTCAGAACAATACTGAAATTGTTAATGAAGTTAATAAGCTCTTATCTGAATTACATGGCGCCTGGAAAGAGATTGGACAATTTAGTGGAACTCAAACTGCAATAAAAGCAGCGGCAATTTGAATCAATTCTTAGTAAGAAAAAGGATACGCGGATAGATGAATAGTACACAGACTCTCATAACTTATGATGCTATTTTAGCAATTACCGGAGAAATGCTCACTGCTGCTCAAAATAACAAATGGGATCAATTGATATTACTGGAACAAGAATGTAGGAAATTGACTGAAATGCTGATAAAGCATGACCCAGAGCCTATTTTAGATAAAGAATTACTTCAGAAGAAGGTAATAATTATTAACCAAATACTAGCTGATGATGCTCAAATCAGAGCAATCACCGAGCCATGGATGACAAAATTACAGGATATGCTCAACACCAATGGACGTACTCGCAGCCTTCAGCAAGCCTATCAACCCATTAATAATATGTAAACACTCAATAGAGTATTAATGCATATTAATTCTGGGAAAATATTAACAATATTAACGTAAGCTGTTGTGATCCCAACCATTATCAAAACTGATTTAATCGCGACTCAAACTCAAGTAGCCCCTGTTACACCCGTAACGCCAGTTACGGCAATACTTGATTCACAAAGTTCTTTTGCTGAATATGTACAAGGCCAGAAATATCAGGCACTAGTAGAAGCTCGCTTATTTAATGGAAATTCCCGGGTGTTAGTTGCAGGCAAGCTCTTGCAAATGCACTTGCCAGAAAATTTCCAACCTGGCAACAAACTGGAGCTTGTTTTCATATCGCAAGAACCGAAACTAAAGTTTCTTATCCTAAGTGAAGCACCATTAGATACCGAGAAAAATAATACGTCAATTAGTGCTACAGGACGTTTCTTAGGCGCTTTGATGCAAGACACATTAAAGCAAACATCTGCCAGCATAACCACAACAAATACCACCACTACACGCTCTCTCACGAGCCCAACACCCATCCTAACTGGTCCGTCAATAAATAGCACCGAATTACCCGGTTTATTACAGAAAGCAATTGTTCAAAGTGGATTATTCTATGAATCACATCAGGCACAGTGGGTAAATGGAGAAAATACACTTGAAAACTTACAACAAGAACCTCAAGGCAAATTAGTGCTAGTGATGGCCGACTTACCTGCTGCTAAAGTGGCTGCATCTGCTGTACTAAGCCCTGAAATGTCAGTGCATACTCAGACCATCCCTTTAGTGCAGCAGCAGCTTGCTACCCTAGAAACTGGGCATTTGTTTTGGCGTGGGGAAATCTGGCAAGCTCAACCCATGGAATGGGATATTTATGAGCACTCACAAGAAGAAGAAAAGGAAAATGAATCTGATCAAGCAGCACAATGGCGTACACAACTCCGGCTATCAATGCCGCAACTTGGAGATATTACCGCTACTATTGCACTAAATGCACAAGGTATTAATATTAAAATAAATGCTTCACAACCAGAAACTACTCGCTTATTAAAAAATAATCAATTACCACTCACAATGGATATGCAATCAGCCGGATTAAATATTCAAACAGTAGAGGTTCAACACGATGGCAGAGAGTGAATCCTATCTCACCGCAGTAGCACTCGCTTATCGGGAAGGACAAATTGCACCCAAGGTTGTTGCTAAAGGTCGCGGTCTGATTGCTCAGGAGATTATTAAGCGTGCTAAAGAAGCAGGAATCTATGTTCACGAATCAAGTGAATTGGTTGCATTATTGATGCAAGTAAATCTCGACGATCGCATTCCGCCGCAACTTTATGTTGCAGTTGCCGAGCTACTGGCATGGCTTTATCGTTTAGAACAAGGAAACACAAATCCCCTCATCACGAATAACCTTGACACAAAAACCACACAAAAAATTCTGGAGTAATTAATGATGCATGGATCCGATCAAAGTATTGAAGTATTACAGCCCACCCAATTTTCTCAAAAAGAAATAGATGAAAACTTTCGTATTCATTCGGAAATTGATATTGTCTTTATTCTTCGCGGAATTATGCAAACAAACTCATTAATCACGCTCTATCCCGATTATGAAAATGACTTCATCCTCACATCAATAATAGCGATAGATCCTGATACGAAAGAAATGATAGTAGACTATGGCACTAATGAAAGAAATTGCCAGAAGGCACTCCAGTCCAAATCATTAGTCTTTGTCACCACACAAAATAGAGTAAAAATAGAATTCGTCTGCGATCAAATCAAGAAAATACAATATAAAGGCGAAAACGCCTTTGCAGTTAACATACCCCAATCGCTTCTCCGTATACAACGAAGGAATCATTTTCGTATTTCCACGCCTATTGTTAAACCGCTTAAATGTGTAATTCCAATTACTGGAAAAGACACAGCCTCCAAAGCTGAAGTAGCACTACTTGATATCAGTTGCGGCGGTATTGCTGTAATTGATCAACATCCTATTATCAATTTTGATCCGGGAATAATTTATAACAATTGTCAAATTACTCTTCCAGAAACTGGCACAATCAATGCCACCATTCAGGTAAAAAACACCTATGAAATCACTTTACGGAACGGACAAAATTGTATGCGGGCCGGATGTCAATTTGTTGATCTGGCGGCCAATATGGAAGCCATGATACAGCGTTATATTATCAAGCAAGAACAAATAAGAAAAATAAAATAAGCTTATAGAATCACACAGAAACAAGCAATAATTACTTGAAATTCACTTAAGAGTTACAATCTCTTTAGACATTTTTGATAAGCTGCTTTCCATACATAATAACAATCACACCAACTAAACAGATACTCACACCAATCCAATCAGTAACAGTTGGACGGATAGCATCCACCGCCCACAACCACACTAGTGCTACACAAATATAAACACCACCATATGCGGCATAAACACGTCCCGCTGCCTGAGGGTGAAGTGTAAGTAGCCAGACAAATATCCCTAAACTAATTGTCGCGGGAAGCAGCAACCAAGAAGATCTGCCCTCTTTCAAATAGAGATAGGGCAAATAACAACCAATTATCTCGGCCAATGCAGTAACAACAAATAAACCCAAGGTTTTTAATATTTCCATCATTTAGTTTTAAAACGACATCTCAAAGAATTCATGCCCATTATTGCTATCTTGGTTCTGGTATCGTATATATTATGCTTATTTATACCTCTTAAAGGAATCTATAATCATGACACAAGATACAATTTCGTGTGAACTTCATGACTTTGTGGAAGTTGCTTGCATGTACGGCTATCGGCTTAAACTCATCTTAAAAAACAACCAAATCATAGAAGGAAAAGCCGTTGATATTGTCAGTTCTCCTGAGAAACGTGAATACCTAGTAATTGATAATGAATCGAAACAACATATCGAATTAACCCAGCTTGCAAAAATGGAAATTCTTACACCCAATGCTAAATTTAGCGAAGTCATTTTCCAGTAAAATCTTGTGAGAAGTCCAGCGCACCATATTCGTATACCACAAAATCTCAGACGTTCGTTCCAACACACCAGAGAGCCACTATTAGCTTAAATATGTCACACATCGCAACCCAGCTAATCCACTGGCATAAAGATCATGGCCGTCATCATCTTCCGTGGCAAGGGAATCGTGATCCCTATGCTGTCTGGTTATCTGAAGTTATGTTACAACAGACACAGGTCAATACGGTTCTCCCTTATTATGCGCGATTCATGCGCGAATTCCCCACAATTAGCAGTCTGGCACAAGCACCACTTGATGCTGTTCTGGTCATCTGGAGCGGCCTTGGTTATTATTCGCGTGCCCGCAATTTACATCAAGCGGCGCTTATGATTATGCGGGATTATCAGGGGCAATTTCCTGACTCCCGAGCAATGATTCAGAAACTGCCGGGAATTGGTCGTTCTACAGCCGCTGCCATCGCAGTTTTTGCTTTTAGCAAACGTGAGGCCATTCTGGATGGCAATGTTCAGCGAATTTTAACGCGTTATTTTGGAATTGCAGGTTATCCGGGAGAAAGCAGTATAAAGAACCTGCTTTGGGAAAAAGCTGAAGAAGTGTTACCTGTTACCTATCGTGAGAACCAGATTGAAACATATACGCAAGCTCTGATGGATCTGGGTGCTACTGTATGTATACGCCACACTCCTTTTTGTAAAATTTGCCCACTTCAACAACACTGTGTCGCATTTAAAGAAAAACGCGTAGAACAATTTCCAACTACGAGACTTCGCAAACCGTTACCAAAAAAAGAAGCAGTCTTTCTACTACTCATGCAACATCAGAAATTACTTTTGGAAAAAAGACCTGCACCCGGTATCTGGGGAGAATTATGGTGCCCACCTGAGATCAAAACCGGAGTTGATCCTGTTAGTTATTGCCAGCATCAACTGGGTATAACAGTTCAATTCCCGGTAGAGTTACCAATTTTAGACCATCAATTCACCCACTTTAAATTACGTATTCATCCGCAGCTGCTACACGTTGTCTCAAGTACCCTCAACCCACACAATAAATTTATCTGGATTAAACCATCCGATGCGCTTGAGCAAGCTATTCCAGCGCCCGTAAGAGAACTGTTAAAACAAACTTTCTTATTGGACAAACATGATCCCAACAAAGATTAGAAATAATGGATAATTTATTGGAATGGAGGAAACATCAACGTAAACAACTGATTGTTGCCAGAGAAACTCTATCTGCAGCTCTTCATCAGCAATGGAGTGATACAATTTCAGATCTTCTCAAACAAGGTTTTCCAGAACTTCAGAAAATGAATATTGGAATTTATTGGCCATTCCGGGGTGAGTACGACCCACGGCCGATTGCCCAGTATCTTAGGCAACATGGCGCAACGCTCGCGCTACCGGAAGTAGTTGGTAAGGATAAACCACTTTGTTTCCGTGAATGGTGGCCTGGAATGCCCTTAAAAAATGGGGCCTATGGTATCCCTGCTCCTATAAAGGCCAAGGCAATTAGGGTTGATGCGCTTATTATTCCCGTGGTTGGCTTTGATCAACATGGCTATCGTTTGGGCTATGGCAGCGGCTATTTTGATCGTACCTTGGCCACGTACCAGCCACAACCTTTAACTATAGGTATAGCTTTTGAAATGCAGCGACTAGAAAATGTTTACGCTCAGCCACATGATATAGCCCTACATTATATTGTGACAGAGAAAGGTATTTTCCGTACTGAGGATCATGAACTCAAGTTTATCTCTACATCTCAGTGCAAGGATGGGTAAACAGAAAAATAATATTATATTAACTTTCTGATCCCCATAAGATCCAAGCCACCTGTAACCGTAAAAAAACTCGACAAAAAGACAAGGTTATCTAGAAAAGGTAAATCCTGCTAAGCGTTTTGCTTTCTGTAGCGTGCCACAAAACCTATCAGAACCAATCCGGCCAACAACATCGCATATGTTTCTGGTTCTGGAATTGCAGGGGTATTAAATGCTGCGCCACCAAAAATTGCGACATCGCCTTTGGTTGAATTTGGATTATGCCGACCGAGTTGTACAATTCTTAATGAATGCGCTACAGAATCCAATTCTGTCACTACTAAAATTCTATTCCCGGTTCGATACATATCATATGTACCAACATCGATATTATCGACAAAAAACTGAGCAAAGCCATCGTTATGATCCCCGGCCATGATGAAGCCAACACTATTACTGATTACGGAAAACACTGTGGTTGCTTCGCTCGTTCCAGGTATACCAGCTGCTGAATTATCAAACAACCACAATTCCCGCGCACCCAATCCCCCTCTGGGTCCAATACCTGAGACATCCCAGTCGATTCCACCTCGACCAGCATTTCTAAATTCAATAACTGGGTTCCCATTGATTTCGATTGGGTTTCCTTGACGTGTTGCTACTCCTAAAGATATCCACTGTATGGATAAGGCTGATGCATGCGAGCTGATCAACAATAGTGTAATCACTAGTATTCGCGTCATTTTCTATTTCCCATCTCAGTTAAAATAAAATGTAAAGAACTTACATCAACATGGAGACATTCTATCCGACAAATAAGCATAGAAAAATGGGCTATTTATCCTGATGTTGTCATGCACTCATACTCAGAAAAGCGCTATCTGTTGCATGAATAAATGCCAGATTCTAGTCAAAATTCACACCGATGTAGCGTGCCGGTTAACTTTCTATTCCCCAGCGAGGAATCAAGGTATGTATGATACCCAGATGATCCAGGATGCGAGCAACAACAAAATCAATCATATCCTGCACCGTCTGAGGGTGATGATAGAAACCGGGATTAGCAGGTAAAATAACAGCCCCGCTACGCACCAGCTTGAGCATATTTTCCAGATGAATTGCAGAAAACGGCATCTCTCGTGGCACTAAAATAAGTTGCCGATTTTCCTTCAACATGACATCCGCTGCCCGTTCGATCAGTTTCTGATTCAGGCCTGCAGCAATCGCTGCCAAGGTCCCCATAGTACAGGGACAAATCACCATCGAGTCGGCCGGATTAGATCCAGAAGCAACCGGAGCAAACCACTCCTCGCGTCCGAATACACGTAACTGTCCATCCGGCACCTGATACTGACGACTAAAAAAGGATTCTGCTTCCTTAGCACTGGAAGGCAGTGCCAGGTTCATTTCCTGCTGCGCAACAATTTGCGCTACTTTTGAATACAGGAGATAAACTTGCTTTCCTTCCTGCAGCAACATTTCAAGCAAACGAATCCCATAAGGCATCCCAGATGCACCGGTCAATGCCAAGGTAATCGTCTGAGAATTTTTCATCTTAATCCGAGTTAATTTGGGAGATCACTCCGAAGTGAAGGTTGCTAAAAGAAAATGAACGAATCATTCGGGTAAGTATTGGTTTTTAGCTGCCTTCGTTATTCATTTCCCGTTCATGGCGTTCAATAAACTCCTTTGTGCCATCAATACCACGTAATTGCAAAACATAATTTCGCACTGCTGCTTCCACGAGAACGGCCAAATTCCGGCCAGCCGCCACAGGAATAATGACCTTACGGATGTCAACATTCATAATGCTCTCGTTAAGATCACTGATTGGCAGTCGTTCCAATAAGCCAGAATTTGTTCCTCCGCTATTCTGCAAATGAACGATCAGTTTCATATTTTTACGACGCCGTACTGCAGTTTCCCCAAAAATTGTACGGATATTCAACATGCCTAGGCCCCGTACTTCAAGATAATCCCTGAGCATTGGAGGGCAGCGCCCTTCCAATGTCTCCGGGGCAACACGCCGTAATTCCACGACATCATCCGCTACTAAACCATGACCGCGGCTTATTAATTCGAGGGCCAACTCGCTTTTACCGACACCGCTTTCACCAGTTATCATGACTCCCATACCCAACACATCCAGAAGCACCCCATGCAAACTACAAGACGGAGCCAACACGCTTCCCAGGTAAGAGCGAATCAGCCAGATAACTTCCAGACCGGGGTAAGGTGAATGCAGTAAAGGAATATCGAATGCACTGGCCATACTCAGGATAGAAGCAGGTATTTCGGCATTGTCCGCCACGATAATACATGCCAGGTTGCTTTGCGTCAGCTGGTTTATTTTTTTCTCAAGTGAAGCAGCATCCAGCTTGTTTAGATAATGAATCTCATCACTACTAATCACCTGGAGCCAGTCCGGGTGGATAAAATTCAAATGACCAATCATGCCTTGCCCTGACTGTGCAACAGCCTCATCACTGAGCTCAGTATCGCCGCCACGCTGACCCGCGATCCAGCTTAGTTTAAGTTTCTCCTTCTTATCTTCAAATAGCTGAGCGATGCTAATCTTCGACATTCGGTTTCCAATCAACAATGAGTTTATGGATCTTCGCAGCATCTTTACACTGCAAAATTCCTTCACGAAACTGCTTATCGCTAAACATCTGTGCCAGCTCACTGAGGATCTGCAAGTGCTTGTCAGTAGCTTTCTCCGGAACCAGTAAAATACAGGCAATATTGACTGGCTGACCGTCAGGCGCATCAAATGGTATCGCCTCCTTCATTGTTACCAAGGCAGCAACCGCTTCGCGCAACCCTTTTATACGTCCGTGCGGAATAGCCACACCCTGTCCTAAACCTGTTGAACCCAGTTTTTCCCGCGCAAACAAACTATCAAAAACCTGACTGCGCGCAATCTGATTGGTATTTTCAAATAATAATCCAGCCTGTTCAAAAACACGTTTCTTGCTGGTGACATCCATATCGACAATAACATTGGACAGCGGTAATAATTGCGAGATTTGATTCATGGAAAATAGGATTATTTCGTTCAAATGATAATGAAGCGTACAATTTCTTAATTACAATTAATGCAGTATCCCAGAAGAATCAACATTTCTTGCTTGGAAATAGAAACATGCCTAATTATCTGCTATTGCTCATCAAGTTCTTGATTTTTCAATGCGCCATGGTTCCGGCGTTCAAGATTCTTTTCCTTGTGTTTGAGTATCTGCCGATCCAGCTTGTCCACGAGACTATCAATCGATGCATACATATCTTCACTGTCAGTTTCGACAAAAATATCTTTACCACGCACATGAACGTTCGCTTCCGCCTTTTGTTTAAGTTTCTCTACCGACAGAATGACACTGACGTCAATGACATGATCAAAATGGCGTGTAATTTTACCGATTTTTGAAATGACATATTCACGCATGGCATCGGTAATTTCCACATGGTTGCCGGTAAGTTTAAGGTTCATATCCTTCCTTTTCTTTTGATTAAAATGATTTACGAAGATTTGCTGCAGGAATCTGTATCGATTCCCGGTACTTCGCAATGGTTCGACGAGCAACAACAATACCTTGTTGTTCAAGAATAGTTGAAATTCTGTTATCGCTGAGTGGTTTCTTTGGGTTTTCTTCCTGTATCAGTTGCTTGATCAATGCACGGATCGCCGTCGCTGAACAAGCTCCCCCTGAATCCGTGGAGACATGACTACCAAAAAAATATTTAAGTTCAAAAATACCTCGCGGAGTATACATAAATTTTTGTGTAGTTACCCGTGATACTGTTGATTCATGTAAATTCAAAATTTCCGCAATATCCCGTAACACAAGCGGGCGCATAGCAACTTCTCCATGTTCAAAAAATTGCTGCTGACGCTCCACAATTGCACTGGCCACTCTCAGAATAGTACTTGAGCGCTGCTGTATATTCTTAATCAGCCACTTAGCTTCATTCAATTGGCTTACTAGCCCACGCGAAGAATGATGCTCCTGTCTCAGTATGTTAGCATAGAGATGATTAATATTGAGGCGCGGGATTGCGGCCATATTAAGATTTGCCCCCCAGACCCCATTTTTTTTAATGACCGTAATATCCGGCACAATATAGCGTTCGCTTTGAGAATTAAACGGGGCACCTGGTTTAGGGTTCAGATTAACAATCAGTTTCTGTATAATTCGTAAACTTTGGTCATCACACACCAATAATTTCTTAATCTGACCAAAATCGTGCGACGCCAAAATTTCCAAATATTCTTGCACAACTTTTATTGCCTGGTCACGATAGACGTCATCAGGCAACGCTTGCAACTGCAGCACCAAGCATTCTTGTAGATTACGTGCTCCCACACCCGATGGATCAAGACACTGTAAATACTTGAGCGCACCCTGCAAATCATCCAGACTGATACCCAGTTCTACAGGCAGCATTTCCATCAGCTCATCCAAATCCTGTAACAGATAGCCATCCTCATTCAGACTATCAATCAACAGGCTAATAATACTTTTCTCGCGCTCAGAAATTTGACTCAGGCAAATCTGGAAATTTAAATGTTCACGCAGGTTTAATGGTCTGGCAGGTATTTGCGGCGCCTCATGATCATCATCTTCATAAGTGCCCTGAGAAAAAATATTTTCCTGCGGCCAATCAGAATCCGATTCAATGTTTTCACCCGACTCTTCTTTAACTTCAGACGCGGCCACTTCTGGTGGCACACTATCAGAATCTTCTGATTCTGAATGCTCGAATGAATTTTCAGCCACAGGCACATGCCACTCCTCACCTAGCTCCAACAACGGATTTTCCTGCACGATCCGTTCAATCTCTTGATTTAATTCAAGCGTTGATAATTGCAGCAGCCGGATGGATTGCTGCAATTGGGGGGTAAGCCTAAGTTGCTGTGATAGCTTTAGTTGGAGTGTTGGCTTCATGATCCTGGAAAAACAGCAATTGCTAAATGAATTGTAGTCAATTCATTCGTTATATTACAACCGGAAGTGTTCTCCCAAATAAACTTCCCTGACCTTTTCATCATCTATGATCTCTTCAGGTTTACCTTTAGCCAGCACATGGCCTTCACTGATGATATAAGCCCGATCACAAATCCCTAATGTCTCTCGAACATTATGATCCGTAATCAGCACACCAATTTTCCGCTCTCTAAGAAAAGAAATTACTTTCTGTATATCCACGACAGCGATCGGATCAACGCCTGCAAACGGCTCATCCAGTAAAATAAAACGTGGTTGCGATGCCAGTGCACGAGCAATTTCAACACGGCGACGCTCACCTCCCGACAAACTGATTGCAGAATTATTGCGCAAATGACCGATATGCAAATCGTGTAATAAGTCGTCTAAATACCGCTGTTTCGTCTCTTCATCCAAATTCTGCAACTCTAATACCGCAAGAATATTCTCTTCAACAGTTAAACGCCGGAAAATGGATGCTTCTTGCGGCAAATAGCTTAGTCCAAGCTTTGCCCTTCGATGAATCGGCAATTGACTTAAATCTTGCTCATCCAGATGTATCCCGCCGCCGTCAAGAGGCACCAAACCAACAATCATATAGAAACAGGTTGTTTTTCCGGCGCCATTGGGTCCGAGTAATCCAATCACCTCACCGCTGCTGATTGAAAAAGAAACATCCTGCACTACAGTGCGTGACTTATAGCGTTTTTTTAAATTACTAGCCTTTAATTCACTCATTCTCTGAAATCATCTTCGTTTCTAATCTGGTGATGCTATTTGTGCTACTCAGAATTATTTTTTGGCTGAATAGTTATCCGCACCCGCTTGTCAGGGCCTGTTTCATCTCCACGTTCCTTGCTGCCAATCACTTTAAAGAACTCGGTCTTCATATCATAGGAAATATAATCACCCTGCACTTCATCGGAACCACGTTTCAAACGCGCTTGCCGGAATAATTCAATTTTGTCCGTTTTACTATCGTATTCAGCGCGTTGACTCCATCCTTCAACATACTCATTCAGACCATCGCGTTTCTGTCTAAAGCTAACAAGGTCTCCAGTAGCTGTTGCATACCGAAATCCATGCAAATCTTCTTTCATAATCACTTTGTCGGCAGTAATCCGTAAGGTTCCCTGTGTCAGGATCACATTTCCGGTAAATACACTAACCCGGTTAGAATCTTTACGATTCACATCTTCAACGGTTGCACGATCAGCTTCCAGATAGATCGGTTTTTCACGATCACCCCGCTCAGCCCAGACAGACAGGGTAAAGCACAAACCCAATAAACCTATAGCGATAATTAGTTTCATTTTTTATTCACAGCATTTACTTTTGACAGGAGCTGTATCTCTCCAATACGATTATTAAATTCCAGACCGGTTGAATGAATCGTGGTATTCAATCTTGAGATAGTCACCGCATGATCTGTTTTGACCAGATTCTCATCCGGAATTAGATGCAAGAAATCAGTCATCAAAGTAATCTTACTCTTTTCATCGTCAGTTCCTCTGGTTGCAGTTACATTTCCTGTTAAATAAATATTCTTACCTTTGCTTTTTACTTCAGCTCTATCTGCATGCAATTGCATTAGCGGTTTTTCCGGTTCGATATTAATAAAACTTACTTGCTCCATTTGCGTCACTTCCTCGTCGAGGTAGTGAAATAGCTTCTTTGCTGTGAATTTACGTTGAATTTCCCGCTCGTGATCCATACGTATACCGGAAAGATCTTCCACAATATAGTCTGGATTGACGTACAAGTTATCATCCCAAATCTGTTCAGATGGCCGGGTTATCCGATCCAGCCAGAATGTCAATAACGCCAAAAGAATTAGAAGAATCAAGGGGGAGCTGATATGTAGGCGATTAACCATTTAGAAATATTACTCGTTTCATTAATCCCAGAAATTGGGTATCGATCTAACCCTATTGATTAAAAAATGCACTTTTATAAATTATAACAGAACACTAATCTCCATTTAACGAATCGATTCTTGTACCATTCTTTCAATAGATCTTTAAATGTCATGCATGAATCCATATCTTAGGATAGAGTAATGTGCATAATTTGATAAACCATTAGGAAGAAAAGAATCGTAATGCATCAAAAAGCCTTTGAATTTGAACAATATGATCAGTTGCAGGATGAAATATGTGCGCAGCGTATTATTGTAGCCAAAAATATTCTGGGAAAACGCGCCGTTATTCTGGCGCACCATTATCAGCGTGCAGATGTATACCGGCATGCTGATCTGACGGGTGATTCTTTAAAACTTTCTTACCTTGCGGCACAAACTGACGCTGATTTCCTGGTTTTCTGCGGGGTTCATTTCATGGCTGAAGTGGCGGATATTCTTTCCAGCTCAGAACAAATTGCTATTTTACCCGATATGGCAGCTGGTTGTTCCATGGCAGATATGGCCAATCTTTCCAATGTTGAGCGTGCCTGGCGTGAACTTTCGGAAATATTGGATCCCGATGAATCAATCACTCCGGTCACTTACATTAACTCGGCGGCAGACCTTAAAGCTTTCTGTGGTGAGCACGAGGGCATTGTCTGCACATCCAGTAATGCCGGGAAAGTTCTGCAGTGGTCATTTAATCAGCGGGAAAAGGTTTTGTTTTTCCCTGATCAGCATCTCGGTCGTTGGAGCGGACATCAACTGGGCATTCCACCCGATGAAATGCCAGTATGGAATTTCGATGAGCCAATGGGTGGGCTGACCGTTGAACAAATTAAGAAAGCTAAAATTTTACTCTGGAAAGGCCATTGCTCAGTTCATCAAATGTTTCAGCCACAGCATATTCTTCGTTTCCGTAATCAATATCCCGATGGCATCGTCATTTCTCACCCGGAATGTAGTTTTGAGGTCTGCAAAGCATCCGATTATGTCGGCTCGACCGAATACATCATTAGAACCATTGCAGAAGCAAAAGGCGGCACACGCTGGTTAGTTGGCACTGAGCTCAATCTGGTCAGCCGGATCACTGAGGAATTTAGATCCCAAGGAAAAATTGTTCAGTTCATGTCACCCATGGTATGTATGTGTTCGACGATGGCACGAATTGATCCACAGCATCTGGCTTGGGCACTGGAAAATCTGGTCAATGGCAATGTCGTGAATCAGATCAAAGTCCCTCAGGATGAAGCCAAACTTGCAAAATTGGCGTTGGATAGAATGCTGAAGATTTCATAGTTACAGATATAGCCAGTGCCTGAGAACCTGCAAATCGCCAGCGACACGCTCCCAGTGATTATCCCGGAGCTAATCAACACATAATGACGCATGTGGCACTGTCAGCAAATTTAATCCGCACATGAGAAATCTTACTTTTGTTGATAGTAACCACATAACCCTGCTACACAATGGCGACGAATATTTTCCGGAATTAGAAGCGGCAATAGAAAAAGCACAAACAGAAATACACATCGAGACTTATATTTTTGAGTACGATGCCATTGGCAGCAAAATCTCATCGGCTTTAAAGCGTGCAGCACAACGCGGTGTATCCGTTCACCTGCTGCTAGATGGCTTCGGTTCGCAGGATTTTCCGCGAGAAGAAATTGACAGCATGCTTAAGGCCGGCATGAAAGTACTGATATTCAGGCCTGAATTTATTTTTTCAATGCCACGTCGTTATCGCTTACGCCGGATGCACCGCAAGCTCGTGATTATTGATGCACAAATCGCTTTTGCCGGTGGCATCAATATCATTGATGATCAACATAATCCGGAAAAACTAACGCCGCGTTTTGATTATGCTGTTGTTATTAAGGGCCCGCTACTTATTCAGATCCATAAGGCTGTGAAGCATTTATGGATGTTAGTTGCCTGGGTGCATTTAAAGAAACGCTGGGTTATCCCAGTTATCATAAAACCGGCGGATAAACCTTGCGGAGATCAAAAAGCCGCGTTTGTGATACGCGATAACTGGCGACATCGTCATGACATTGAGCACGCTTATTTAGATGCCATCAACCAGGCACATACCGAAATCATTATCGCTAATGCTTATTTTCTGCCAGGAAGAAAGTTTAGCAGCGCGCTGAAAAATGCCGCTCAACGTGGCGTAACGGTTGAGCTTTTATTGCAAGGTAAAATTGAATATCGTTTGCAACACCATGCAACTCAGGCACTGTATGAAAATTTGTTGAAAGCCGGGATAAAAATTTATGAATATAATCGCAGTTATTTGCATGCAAAGGTTGCGGTAATTGATCAGCATTGGGCAACCGTGGGTTCTTCCAACATTGATCCTTTTAGTTTGCTGCTGGCGCGCGAAGCCAATATCATTATTGAAGATCATCAATTTGCGCTTGAACTCAGAACAAGTTTAAAAACCGCGATTGCAGAAGAATCCATCGCTGTAACGCCAGCACACAAAGGCTTCTTCTCATGGCGCAATTATCTTGTGAACTGGCTGAGTTTTTATATCGTACGTATGATGCAAGGTGTGCTCGGTTATGACTGGCACGACAATATACCGTAAATTCATTAATGAACCGTTCATCGCTTTTGTTTGATTCGGCAATCAAAAAATATCACCACACGAATGGAACACACACAATACAGGAAAAATAAACCCAATCTGACAGCGGCGCAACAGGATCAGATTACTGCAGCCGCCCAGATATTGCGCGAAGGCGGCACAGTGGCCTTTCCTACTGAAACGGTTTATGGTCTCGGTGCAGATGTCACCAACCCGGATGCCATCAATAAAATTTACCAGATTAAAAAGCGACCGATTGACCACCCGCTCATCGTTCATATTGGCGATGTTTCCCATTTGGACACCTGGGCACAAGCAATACCGGATTCCGCCTGGCAGCTAGCCAGTCACTTCTGGCCCGGACCCCTCACACTGATTCTGCAACGCAGCAGCCGCATACCTGATAGCGTTACCGGCGGCCAAGATACCGTGGGCTTGCGTATACCGGCGCATCCTGTTGCACTGGCTCTACTCGATGCATTGGGACCGGAAAAAGCCCTGGCTGCACCGTCTGCAAACCGTTTTGGACGAATCAGCCCGACCACGGCGGCACATGTGCAAGAGGAATTGGGCGCAGCGGTCGATATGATCCTGGATGGCGGCGCCTGTGAAGTAGGCTTGGAAAGTACGATCATCAGTTTTCATGATCAATCGCCGCAGATACTCCGGCCAGGAGGAATTACGTTATTTGCACTGGAATCCGTAATGGATAGCCCGGTTATGTTAGCGCACAACATAAGTCAGGCGATACGTACATCCGGATCATTACCAGCGCATTATGCGCCAGCAACACCCTTAAAAATATATTCGACAAAGCACCTATGGGATCGCACCTTAGCTTTAGCTGCACAAGGTTCTCGAGTGCTCGTTATGACATGGTCCGATATCGGCCAATCGCAACCTTCGGATCAATCTATCCAGCATTTCTCCATGCCTGCAGATCCGATCACTTATGGTCAACAACTCTATGCTAAATTACGCCAGTTTGATCAAGCAGCATTTGATTATATGATAGTAGAGGCACCGCCTGATCATCCTAGCTGGTTAGCCATTACGGATCGCCTGCAACGAGCCAGCCATAATCCATTTGATAATAAACAGAATTAAGATGACAAATACACAAAATAAACTTCAAGCCGTACTTTTTGATGTGGATGGCACGCTTGCCGACACCGAGCAAGATGGCCACCGTCTTGCCTTCAATGCAGCATTTAAACAATTTAATCTCGACTGGAATTGGGATATCGATCTTTATGGCGAACTATTACAAGTCACCGGCGGAAAAGAGCGAATTCGTTATTACATAGAAAGATACGCTCCAGCAGAACTAAATAAAAGCGATTTGACAAATTGGATTGCCAGTTTACATAAAACCAAAACCAAATATTTCGAATCACTGATGGAAACCGGTAGCATCCCGTTACGTCCTGGTGTCGCGCGGCTAATCCATGAGTTACGCCAGGAAAAAATAAAACTCGCGATTGCAACAACAACGACAATGGAAAATGTCACCGCACTACTAAAATCCACTTTGGGCGAAGAATCGATTGGCTGGTTCGACGTGATCGGTGCCGGCGATATTGTACCGATGAAAAAACCGGCGCCCGATATTTATCAGTGGGTGCTCGATCAGCTCAAATTAACCGCACAACAATGTATCGCTATCGAAGATTCGGAAAATGGTCTGAAGTCTGCACTGGCTGCAAACCTCCCTACCCTCATCACGGTAAGTGGTTATACGCGTTTACAAGATTTTAATGGTGCAGTCGCAGTTCTATCAGATCTTGGCGAACCATCCCAACCGTTCACCCCAATCAAAAACATGACAACGCTTGATAAAGGATGGGTTGATTACAAACTACTCAGCAGCTTAATTAGCCGCCCGTGAAATACATGCAAGCATTTGATAACAAGTAATGTGTGAGAATTATTAGGGTTGGGTTATTGATACGCAAACAGCTGAAAAATTTGAGTGACAAATCGGTAGATTGCAATGGAAACGCAATCCCTGCTATCAGGCGATTTGCAGCGTTCGAGAATTTCAGTGCAGGTCCCCTGCCTCAGCACCGAGCTGGTGCTGTCAGTCACAAACAGAAAAATGTTGTTAAGGAGCCCCTGAATAACTCACCTTTGTCATTCCGAACGTAGCGAGGAATCTTTCTGAATCAGAAACCTAGCTGAATTTTTTCCACCTAAGAAACAAAAATAGGAGCCTAAGCCCCCCATTGCGGATTAAATTTGAGTCTGAATTAAATGACAGTTTCTTTTCTACGCCGGGCCAGAAACCCAATTAAACCTAATCCGCCCAGCAACATCAGGTAGGTTTGTGGTTCGGGTACTGGCGAGATATAGCATTGGCATCACTTCGGTATCCACCCAAGGTGCCCAAGTCAGTCATGCCTATGCCGTTAGGGCCCGTGATAAAAGCGCGGCTAACGCCCACACTGTTGAAATTAGTACCTACCACTTGCCCGGAATCGTTGATGTCAGTGGCATAGCTACCAATAAAGATTTCATCAATTTCATCCAAGAACCCCAGTCCTTTGATCGTCCACTCAGCACTTGCCGTCGCTGGTATGGAAGCTGCGAAAATTCCTGCGAGAAAGATTGCGATCCTTCTGAGTTTCTTGAGTTGAGTGTTCATGATTATTGTCCCATGTGATTATTTCCGTGGTGTTCAGGTGTTTCACAGTGCAAAAAAATCAAGAAACCCAAGCCAATTTGATTGCTTCATCAATGTAGCCCGGATTGATCACACACTCAATAAGCAAATCACTTAATTTTCTAAAAAAATCATTTATTTATGAGCCACGTTTCTTTATTTGAGTACGGCAATACGATTGATCCGGTCAGATAACGTTTGAATCAGAAGTGTCCGGAGATTTAATTGAATAGATTCAGTTGGTTATTATTGTTCGACATGGTTATTTGCACATCGGTATTTTTAACCAATTGATCGATAGGTATTTTTTCGAAAAGAGTTAGGCTTAAAA
>NZ_JAKFWH010000044.1 GCF_021731985.1 Nitrosomonas sp. | reverse complement strand
ACTGCTGGATGCAATCGGATATGTCCCACCGGCAGAATTTGAAAAGGCGTATCATCGCCAACAGGAAAAGTCAGCTGATGCAGCTTGACTCAGACCAAACAGTCTCCGGAAAACCCGGGGCGATTCACAATTCGCTTCGCTGACTAGCAATCTGCACCTAAGCCGCTCGCGTGCCGGACTATTGATAGTCTTATTATGATGCGTATGATACACACCATGAACAGCAAACAATTGATCAAGGAAATGCAGAAAGCTGGATAGAAGGAAATCCAAGTACGTGGCAGCTATCACCAGTTCTCCCACCCTGATTACAATTATGTGGTTACTGTTCCACACCCAAAGAAAGATCTGGGTCCCGGTTTGATTCAGGCGATTCGCAAACAAGCACATTTGGATAAGTAATATGAAAATACAGTACCCTGTTTTAATCGAGAAAGACTCTCAAGGCACTGCATGGGGAATTATCGTACCTGATCTGCCCGGTTGTTTTTCGGCTGCGGATAAAGAGGCGGATATCCTGGACAATGCCAGAGAAGCTATTTTGCTGCACCTTGAGGTACTGGAAGATATTCCGCAGCCATCCTCTCTTGAATCTATTGATAGCGCAGGATTTACGATCGGGCTGGTCGACGTGGATTTGTCTCAGATACATGGTGCGGCAAAGCATATTAATATCACTATCCCGGCAGGAGTCCTGGCCCGGATCGATGCAGCAGCAAATGCAGCAGGCATGAACCGTTCCGCATTCCTAACCGAAGCCGCGATCAAAAAGATGTCCTCGTAAACCGGTTATATCAAGTTCGTTAAAGCAAGGCAGGCCGCTCATATAGAAATAAGCAAAGCACCACCACGAATGACCAGCGAAATCAGTTTACGTGGATTGGTATTGCCCGTAGGCGGAATCAAAGAAAAGATACTGGCGGCAGAGCGCGCCGGTCTGCGAACAGTATTGTTGCCCGCACGTAACCAAAAGGATCTCCGTGATTTACCTAAAGCAACGCGTATGGCAATGCAATTTATTTTATTGGAAACTGCAGATGATGCGATTCAAGCTGCATTGTGCCCCGTTGGCACAAACTCTCCGGAACGGGAATTCAGACTTATCTGAGCATTGTTTACCAATGCGCATACAAACATACCCGCAGCTAAAACCAATAAAATCTTCTCAGGATACACATGTTATTTGTCAACAGATGCGACCATATGTCGCATTGACGCTGCAACTGTCTTAACCCAAAATGCAAATACATCAATGAATAAGTTTATATGAAGCTGTTATATTCCTGTCATATTCCCTTGTTACTCTAGAGCTACCATCATGTACGAGGAGTGAATTCAAATGAAGCAGTCCGAAATCCAAACTAAACTTGATATCAATAATAATCACCTAAATAAACAAAAAGACCATCCCCCGTTCCAGAGAGTCGGCCAATTAAGGCGAGCAAAGATGCATGCCGCATGCCTTATCGAATCTATCGACAGCAACAAAACCCTGCCTCCGTCCTTGCACCGGCTATTGGAAGCCAGCCTGGTTCTGGAAACAACAGATTCGAAAACTCTTGCTGTTTACTTAAAACGATCGCCGGCCACAATCCGTAACGAATTCCAAAGAATCCGAACTATACTTGGCGCATATCAAGATTTCTCAGAAAATCTACAATATAAAGTCTCTGTCATTATCTAATTCTAATTCGCAGTAGAAACTACACTAAAATCCCAATCTCATCATGCTAATATTCTTATTGTGATCATATGATCGTTTGCAAAAAAGAAAGATTGCCCAATGAGATTATTATTTTTATTTATCCTGCTCATCTGCATCAGTCTTCTGGGCTATGCACAATATCTGCAACATTTGGAAGGATTACTACCCTGTCCGCTGTGTGTAGCACAGCGTCTTGCCTACTGGTTGCTGGGATTAGTCGCACTATTGGCATTTCTACACAATCCTAAAGTCATCGGGCGCCGCTTCTACGGTGCTTTGATGAGCATTTTTGCGTTCATTGGCACAGTCATCGCTGCGCGGCATGCTTGGCTGGTGCGTTACCCGGAATCATTTGAATGCGGCATTAGTCCGGAGGAAGCTTTTCTAAATTCTTTATCACTTGCCGGATGGTGGCCTGGAATGTTCGAGGCGAATGGAGATTGCGCTGATGTCGATTGGAAATTTTTATCGCTGACCATCCCGGATTGGTCGTTGATTGCTTTTTTTAGTCTTGGAATCGTCTCACTCTATATGCTATTGGCAAAAAAATAGCTTGGCTGCTATTATCCGCGAGGATGATGCTTGGTATGCAATTGTTTCAAGCGCTCACGCGCAATATGGGTATAAATCTGCGTGGTGGAGATATCTGCATGACCCAAGAGTAATTGCACCACTCGCAAATCAGCACCGTGATTCAACAAGTGAGTGGCAAATGCATGGCGCAGGGTGTGTGGGGATAGCGGCTTATGATTACCCACTAATTGCGCATAACGTTTGATGAGATACCAGAAAGCCTGGCGTGTCATTGCAGCTCCGCGTGTTGTCACAAATATGGTATCGGTAACAATACCATTCAGCAAAGCAGGTCTGGCTTCTTTGGTATAACGGCTCAACCATTCAAGAGACTCTTCTCCAAGCGGGGCAAGGCGCTCCTTTCTCCCCTTGCCCATGACTCGTAACACCCCCATATCCATGCTGACTTGCGAGTATCTTAGGTTGATCAGTTCAGATACCCGCAATCCACTGGCATACAGAACTTCCAGCATCGCACGATCACGCAAACCGAGCGGGTGTTTAAGATCAGGTGCGCTTAGCAGCAGTTCGACTTCTGCCTCTGTAAGGCTATCGGGCAAGCTGCGCTGCAGTTTGGGTGTATCAATGTTAAGGCTAGGATCTGTCGTAATTTTGCCTTGGCGCAATAAAAAACGGTAAAAACGCTTTAAGCTGGACAATTCGCGGCTTGTTGTACTGGCCTTCATTTTAGCGGAAACTCTAGACGCCAGAAAATCGAGCAAGTCAGAGTGCGTTGCGTCGGTTAGTACACTATTATCTTGATTCTGTTTTCTTAGCCATTCACTAAATAGCTGTAGATCGTTACGGTAACTATCCAGTGTATTACGCGACAAGCCGTCTTCCAGCCATAATGCATCGGAAAATTCATCCAACAAACCAGCGTTTTGTTCAGGTGCTCTCATGGCCCAACAGCCATCGCTTGATCACTAAAGGGTTGCCATCACTTGCATTCATAAAACCTCCTAACCCGCCATTCTTAGAAATAACCCGATGGCATGGTATGACGATCGGGATTCTATTGGCACCACATGCCCGCCCTACGGCTCTCGGTGCAGAGTGCAGTTGCGTTGCTATTTCTGCATAACTACTCGTTTCTCCGCTCGGGATAGCCTGAATGGCTTGCCAAACACGTTGCTGATGCGTCGTGCCACTGATATGCAAACACAAATCAAATATAAAATGTGGTTCGATCAGGTATGCCTGTAATTGCCTGCACACTTCTTTCGCCAGTAAAGTTTTTGGTGCCAATGGTTTTGTACCAATCGGCAAATACTCAATATCAGTAAGCCAATCTTCTTCTGTTCTAATGCCTAAAACAGAAAAGGGCGTGACCAGTTTTGCTTGATATGCCTTGATTGAATCAACAGCCTGATTATTCGTTGATTTGCCCACTGATTGATTGAATATTAATTTGGAAAATGATTTAGCGGTTCACGCTACGTTCAATAGATGGACATTAGAAATGAGTAGAAGTTTCAAGTTTCAATTTACCACATCAATCTTCCGGCATCATGGAATGCATACCGGAAGATTGCGCAAGCCATGCAAAGTGCTCTCAAGCTCAGGATTTAAGCAATAACAACTCATTGAGTCTTTTTACAAATGCTGCTGGATCCTCAAGCTGACCACCTTCAGCCAGTAAGGCTTGATCAAACAAAATATGACTCCAGTCTTCAAAATTTTCCACTTCTGTTTTTAGCTTTTGCACCATCGGATGATGTGGATTAATTTCAAGGATTGGTTTAGCATGTTGTACCTTTTGACCTGCAGATTTCAGTAATCTTTCCAAATTACCACCCATGTCATAAGTGTCCGCGACAAGACAGGCTGGAGATTCGGTCAAACGAAATGTAACACGTACATCTTTCACTTGTTCACTCAGCGCCGCTTTCATTTTGTCTATTAATTCTTGGTAAGCGCTGCTTTCTTTCTCACGTTCTTCTTTTTCAGTTTCGTCTTCCAAACTTCCCAAATCCAAACCACCTTTTGCGACGGATTGAAGCGGTTTTCCTTCAAATTCAGTCAAGTTGGTCACCAACCATTCATCAACACGATCTGATAACAGTAGTACTTCGATGCCTTTCTTACGGAAAACTTCTAGGTGAGGGCTATTCTTGGCCGCCTTGAGATTGTCAGCTGTAACATAATAAATCTTGTCCTGCCCTTCTTTCATGCGATGCAAATAGACCTCCAGAGAAACTGCTGGTTCCTCAGTATCACTTTCGGTCGTGACAAAACGTAACAGTTTCGCAATCCGTTCCCGATTGGCATAATCTTCACCCGCGCCTTCCTTCAGAACTTGCCCAAATTCCCGATAGAAAGTTCTAAACTTTTCTTTCCCTTCATCATTTTCACTCTTGGATAACTCTTCTATCAATCCCAGCACTTTCTTGACTATACCTGCTCTGATCGATTCGATATCTTTTGATTCTTGCAATATTTCACGTGACACATTCAAAGGCAAACTATTCGAATCAACCACTCCACGCACGAAGCGTAAGTAATTTGGCAACAGTTTCTCAGCATCATCCATGATAAATACGCGCTGCACATATAACTTAATGCCATGACGATGTTCACGATCAAATAAGTCGAAAGGCGCTCGTGCGGGGATATAGAGTAATTGCGTGTATTCCTGTTTGCCTTCTACCCGCGCATGCAAATAGGCAAGCGGCGGCTCAAAATCATGCGCTACATGCTTATAAAATTCGTTGTATTGTTCAACGGTGATTTCATTTTTTGGACGCGCCCATAATGCATTTGCCTGATTAATTGTTTCGTCTTCACCAGTAATTTTATTTTTCGACTCTTCCTGAGACCATTCTTCCTTCTTCATTAAAATGGGCAAAGTAATGTGGTCGGAATACTTACGAATAATGGTCCGAATCCGCATTCCATTGAGAAACTCATCCTCATCTTTGCGCAGGTGTAGAATTACTTCGGTGCCGCGCGTCTGTTTCGTTACCGTTTCCAGTGTATAATCACCTTCACCGCTCGATTCCCATCGGATGCCATGCTCAGGAGTTAATCCAGCCCGTCTGGTAATCAAGGTTACTTTATCTGCAATAATAAATGCTGAGTAAAAACCTACACCGAATTGGCCTATCAAATTTGCATCTTTAGCCTGATCGCCAGTCAACGAATTAAAGAACTCTCGTGTGCCTGATTTGGCAATTGTCCCAATATGGTCGATTACTTCTTGCCGCGACATACCAATTCCATTATCAGAAATAGTGATAGTTTGTTCATCGACATCGTAACTCACACGAATGCTGAGATTCGAATCCGACTCATAAAGTGCAGCATCTGTAAGACCTTCAAAACGTAATTTATCGGCGGCATCAGAAGCATTCGAAATCAGTTCACGCAAGAAAATTTCCTTATTACTGTACAAGGAATGAATCATCAGCTTTAACAGCTGTTTAGCTTCCGCTTGAAAACTTAATTGTTCTTTGGTTGTTTCAGCTTGCACGTTTTCCTCCTTAAATATTCTGCTTTTTAGATGGGGGACACACTGGAGATTTCAAGTTGGTTTATTTACGAATCATTTATTTCGACCAAACACAGTACTTCAGGAAACAGATAATACGCTGGAGTCGCAGAAATCCTGCAAAAAAGATTGAATTGTTCTACTAGGTAATAATTTTTTCTTCGAGTGCTTCCGTAAATGTAATCACAAGGCTATTTCTTGAACGAATAACCCTTATGGCCATCACTACATTGAGCTTTGAATGGCGTAGAGACTCAGTCCCATGAGTGCCTGAGGAAATATACCAAATGCTAAAACTGCTAACCCATTTGCACTGAGAAGAATCTTTACATCACTATTTGGCTTTATGGGTTCATCGGTTTCTGGTTCATCGAAGTACATCAACTTGATAATACGAAGATAATAGAAGGCACCAATTAACGAGAACAATACAGCCACAACCGCCAACCAAACATACCCAGCATTGACAACTGCTTGTAATACAGAAAGTTTCGCATAGAATCCGATCATCGGTGGAATACCAGCGAGTGAAAGCATCAACAACAAGGCAATAAATGCATACCAAGAATTTCTTTTGCTGAGTCCTTTGAAATCATTGATGTTTTCAGCCTCAAATCCACTGCGGCATAGCAGCATAACCATTGCAAAAGTACCTAATGTCATCAGAACATAAGCAATGACATAAAATAAAGCAGAGCTATAGCCGTTAGAATCCGTACTTATGAATCCAAGCAACAGAAAACCCATATGCGAAATGGTTGAATATGCCAACATGCGCTTAATGTTTGTTTGTGCAATGGCGGCAATATTACCTATCGCCATTGACATGACAGCTAAGATCACCAGCATGCCTTGCCAATCAGCGGACATTTCCCCCATTCCTTCGACCAACAAGCGCATCACAAAACCAAAAGCAGCCAATTTAGGTGCGGAACCAATAAACAATGTAACCGCAGTCGGTGCGCCTTGATAGACATCAGGTGCCCACATGTGAAAAGGCGCCGCACTTAGCTTGAAACTGATTCCAGCCACAATAAATACAAGGCCTACAACTAATACTTCCTTATTGCTTGCTTCACTTTGTATGATCTGAGCAAGCTGAGAAACATGCAATGTCCCAGTCGCTCCATAAATCATTGACATACCATAAAGCAAAAAACCGGATGCCAAAGCACCCAGCACAAAAAATTTCATGGCTGCTTCAGTTGCAACCAATGACTCGCGCCGTAACGCTACCAATGCGTAAAGAGATAGTGAGAGTAACTCCAAACCAATATACAACGTCAGAAAATGACTGGCGGAAATCATCACCATCATTCCCATTGTTGCAAAAAGAATTAAGCTGAAAAATTCTCCTTTCAGCATACCACGATCGCTGATATAAGTATGAGAATAGACAAGTACTGCTGATACAGTGCCATACACCATCAATTTCAGTATATCCGCCATTGCATCATCAACATACATTCCATTAAAAGTATGTGTAATTTCTGTAGAAAATGATATAAAAGTAAGCAATGCGCAGCCCAATAACGTAGTCTGTGTCAGTAGATATGCAACATAACGCCTATTGTCGCCTGCGGTGAGGTCTGCCAGCATTACCACGCACACCATGATGAGCATAAATATCTCAGAAGAGGCTGGCGTAAAATCAGGTGGTATAAAATTCATTAATTCTTAATCCTTTTATCAGGAACTATCACTATTCCAGAATCACTATTTTTACAACTTGCTGTTACTGACATGTGCCAGCAGTTGATCAACCGTTGTATGCATTACTTCAGTTAATGGGTAAGGATAAACGCCAATCCATAAAACTGAAATAGCCAAAATTGCCAATAATACAAACTCACGTTTTGAAATATCTTTCAGTCCTTCAACTGCAGGGCTTGCTACAGCGCCAAATATGACGCGTTTATACATCCATAATGTATAAGCTGCACCAAAAATAAGTGTAGTCGCTGCCAAGAATGCATACCAGAAATTAACTTTCATGGCGCTCATGATGACCATAAATTCACCTACGAAACCGCTTGTGCCTGGCAGCCCGGCATTTGCCATTGCAAATAACATGAAGAAAGCTGCAAATATAGGCATTTTATTTACAACCCCGCCATAATCGGCAATCTGGCGAGAATGCAGTCGATCGTATAGCACGCCTACACACAAAAACATGGCACCGGAAATAAATCCGTGCGAAATCATCTGCACCATCGCTCCCTCAATTCCATAGGCATTCAGCAGGAAAAAGCCTAATGTCACAAATCCCATATGCGCGACTGATGAGTATGCAATCAATTTCTTCATATCAACCTGCATTAGTGCGATAAGTCCAATATAAACAATAGCTATCAGCGACAACACAATCATCATTGTAGCCAGATAATGGCTGGCGTCAGGGGTAATCGGCAATGAAAAACGAAGGAAGCCATAACCGCCCAGTTTAAGCAAAATTGCCGCTAGAACAACAGACCCTCCCGTTGGCGCTTCCACATGAGCATCCGGCAACCAAGTATGTACAGGCCACATCGGTACCTTAACCGCGAACGCTAATAGGAACGCAACAAATATTAAAATCTGCGGTGTCAATGGAATAGACAGTTTATGATAATCCTCTATCGAGAAACTTCCTCCAGATATTAGATACAGATAAATAAACGCAATCAACATCAATAAGGAACCAAGAAGCGTATAAAGGAAAAACTTAACGGCGGCATAAACACGATTCGGACCGCCCCATATCCCGATGATCAAAAACATTGGTATCAGAGATGCCTCCCAGAATACATAAAAAAGAATGGCGTCCAATGAAGCAAAAACACCATTGACAATTCCAGACATGATTAAAAATGCACCCATGTATTGTGATATACGCTCCTTAATCACTTCCCACCCTGCCACAATAACCAATGGGGTAATAAAGCAATTCAACAAAATAAGCGGCATCGATATACCATCTACGCCTAAATGATAATTAACATTAAAGCGCTCGAACCAGACATGACTCTCTATAAACTGCATTGCGCCAGTTGCAGAATCAAAGTTGGTATAAAGCGGTATCGCTACCAACAATCCTAGGATTGATCCTACGAGTGAAATCCAGCGGGCTAGCTGTGCATTGCGATCATTTCCGGTTGCAAATACGGCAATACCAAACACAATTGGTAACCAAATAATTAAACTCAATAGTGGGAAATCAAACGACATTCTTTTTCCGTTTTATTTGTTTGTACTTATTATCTTTAAGTATTTTATTCATTAAATATATCCAACATCATATTTACATGTTTCTTCAAGAAAGCTAGTAAAGCCATAAGGTTAAGATAACAAATACGCCAACAATCATAGTAAACGCATAATGATAGATATAGCCTGTTTGGTAACGACGTACTACGGTAGCCGTCAATGCCACAACACGCGCTGTGCCATTAACAAAGAATCCATCAATTACTTTTATATCACCATACTTCCACAACATTGTGCCTAAAGTACGCGTACCTCCAGCAAAAAGCCATGAATAAAATTCGTCGATATAATATTTGTTATCCAATAATTTATACAAAGGGCCGCACCGGACTTTAATTTTTCCTGGGATATCCGTTCTTGCACTATATAAATACCAAGCGGTAAAAATACCAGCCATAGATAGCCAGAATGGTACAGTCGACAATGCATGCATCATCATCCCTCCGATCCCCGTAAATTCAGCTCCTAATTTCTCGATAGCATCATGATGCGGCAATACATAAATTACATTATTAAAATAATCTCCAAAAACTATTGGACCAATAAACCATCCCGCAGCAATTGTTGGTATAGCTAGAATCACTAGTGGCAAAGTGACTACCCAAGGTGATTCATGCAAATGTTCTTTGGTATGCGCATCCATTCGAGTTTGTCCATGAAAAGTCATGAATATCAGCCGGAATGTATATAAGGCGGTAATAAAAACTGTTACCAATACACAGAAATAAGCAAAACCACCGCCAGGAATATTGGCAAAATTAACAGCTTCAATGATCGCATCTTTAGAAAAAAAACCGGAGAAACCAGGGACACCTGCACTGGCTAATGCTGCGATAAACATCGTCCAATAGGTAACTGGCATATAACTCTTAAGTCCGCCCATCTTTCGCATATTTTGTTCATGGTGCATCGCAATAATGACAGAACCAGCACCTAAAAATAACACAGCTTTAAAGAAAGCATGAGTCATTAGATGGAAAATTGCAGCAGAATAGGCAGATGCGCCTAGTGCGACAGTCATGTACCCTAATTGCGATAAGGTTGAGTATGCAACAACTCGTTTAATATCGTTTTGTACTACTGCGACAAGTGCCATAAATAATGTAGTTATTCCACCAATTATCAATATGACTGATAGCGCTGTTTCCGATAATTCAAATAGCGGTGACATGCGCGCCACCATAAAAATTCCTGCCGTCACCATAGTCGCCGCATGAATCAATGCAGAAATTGGTGTAGGGCCTTCCATCGAATCAGGTAACCACACATGTAATGGAAACTGTGCTGATTTACCCATCGCACCAATAAACAACAATATACAAATAAGTGTTATTACCAACCAAGGCATACCAGGTATTAATTCAATCTTCTCATCGACCATCCCCGGTGCCTGCGTAAAAACAGCAGCATAATCCAATGTACCAAAATACATCAACACCAGAGCAATACCGAGGAGAAAACCAAAATCACCGACACGGTTAACTAAAAATGCCTTCATATTGGCATAGATGGCTGTTGGGCGGGTATACCAAAACCCAATTAATAAGTAAGATACCAGTCCGACAGCTTCCCATCCAAAAAATAACTGCAAGAAATTATTTGACATCACCAACATCATCATTGAGAAAGTAAATAACGAGATATAACTAAAGAAGCGTTGATAGCCTGGATCGTCATGCATATAGCCAATGGTATAAATATGAACCATCAATGAAACTAAACTAACAACAACCATCATAGTTGCTGACAATTGATCGATCAGAAACCCGATCTCGAATCGAGTATCACCTGTCATCAGCCAAGTGTAGACACTGCCGTTATAAATATTGCCTTCCAGTACATCTAGTAAAATAACTATAGATGCTAACAAGGAAATAAAAACAAGTAATATTGTTGTACGATGACTCCACACGGGACCGATAAAACGACCAAACAATCCAGATATGAGTGCGCCTATTAGCGGAGCCAGTGGAACTAGTAAATATAGATTTTGCATCTCGGTCAATTATTCTTATGTCGGTTATAAGTGCTTATACTTTTCTTCTTTTTTACTAGCCTTTGAGTTTATCCAGGTCATCAACATTAATCGTATGCATATTGCGAAACAAAACAACGAGTATAGCCAAACCAATAGCTGATTCTGCTGCTGCGACTGTCAGAATAAAAAACACGAAAATTTGTCCGGATATATCCTGCAAATAGTGCGAAAACGCAACAAAATTCATATTTACTGCTAACAGCATTAATTCGATAGACATAAGTAAAATAATGACATTCTTTCTATTGAGAAAAATGCCAACTAAGCCGATCGCAAATAAAATCGCGCCGAGTACTAAGTAATGAGATAACGATACCAAGCTGACTACCTCTTCCTAAATATTAAAATCATTAAAGAATCTATTAAATGGCCTTTTTATTCTTTCTTTTCTGATGGCATGGTCACCATGCGTATCCGATCTTCTTTTCTCACTTTGACTTGCTTGGATGGATTTGGTGATCTTTTATCTTCACGATGTCGCAAAGTCAATGCAATTGCCGTGACCATTGCAACCAGCAAAAGCACCGCAGCCAACTCAAAGGCATACACGTATTCGGTATAAATTAAGCGGCCCAACTCTCTGGTATTGCTGTAATCAGCATCTTGCGGTCTTGGTGTCGGCATCTCCTCGAGTCCAAAATATTTACCCATTAGAACCATAGATATTTCGGCAACCATTATCAGTGCAATGACTGCACCGAAGGGGAACCATTTCCAAAATCCTTCACGCAATCTGTCCAGATTGATATCCAGCATCATCACTACAAATAAGAACAATACCATTACTGCACCGACATACACTAACACTAATGCAATCGCTAGGAATTCTGCTTCCAGCAGTAACCACAGACCCGCACAGGTAACAAAAGCCAGCACCAGTAATAATGCTGAATAGATTGGATTACGAACTGTAATTACTCCAAGTGCAGATGCAACCAGGATAGCCGAAAAAATATAAAATAAAATGTCTTGAAAATTCATTTGTATTTACCAGAGAGGCTCAACGATAACGAGCATCGGCTTCTCGATCCTTGGCAATCTGTTCTTCATAGCGATCTCCAATAGCCAATAGCATTTCTTTGGTATAGATCAAATCGCCTCTTTTCTCGCCGTGATATTCCAATATACGAGTTTCTACAATAGAATCAACCGGACAGGATTCTTCACAAAAACCACAGAAAATACATTTACTCAAGTCAATATCATAACGTGTAGTACGGCGTGTACCATCCTTACGCTGTTCTGAATCGATGGTGATTGCCATAGCAGGACAAACTGCTTCGCATAATTTGCATGCAATACAACGCTCCTCTCCATTTGGATACCGGCGTAAAGCATGCAACCCACGGAATCGAGGCGATTGTGGAGTTTTTTCCTCTGGAAAATGTACAGTAATCTTTGGTTTGAATAGATACCGTCCAGTAACAGCCATACCTTTTAACAATTCAAATAATAAAAAGGTACTGAAAAACTTTTTGATAGGATCCATTGTATTTTCTCTATTTTAAAACCAGATATTTAACGGAAATGAACTCCGTATCGATTCCGGTAGTTGCATTATCAAACCTAATAGAACAATCCATATGAGTGTAATCGGAATAAATATCTTCCATCCCAATCTCATGATCTGATCATAGCGATAGCGTGGGAAAGTTGCACGAAACCAAAGGAAGAAAAACAGGATAAATGCAATCTTCAATAGCAACCAAATAAAACCGGGAATCCATGTAAATGGTTCCATATCAACCGGAGGTAACCAACCACCCAGGAACATGATTGATGTCAGAGTAGCAACCAGTATCATGTTTGAATATTCAGCCAGAAAAAATACGGTAAAGGCCATACCCGAGTAATCAACATGGAAACCTGCAACAATTTCTGATTCGCCTTCTGCGACATCAAATGGCGCACGATTAGTCTCAGCTACCCCTGAAATCAAATAAACCAGAAACATTGGAAACAGCGGAATCAAATACCAGTTCAACAAACTGTTACCTTGTTGACCGTTAACAATGTCACCCAAATTCAAACTTCGTGACATCATTAAAACACATACCAAAGCAAAACCCATTGCCAATTCGTATGAAACTACCTGAGCAGCAGAACGCATCGCGCCTAAGAAAGCATATTTCGAATTCGATGCCCATCCGGCAATGATAATACCGTAGATGCCCATTGACGTCATGGCTAAAATATATAGCAATCCTGCATTGATATCTGCAAGAACAAGTTCAGGAGAAAAAGGTATCACTGCCCAGGCCGCAAGCGCTGGCATAATTGTTAATACCGGTGCAAGAATAAATAAGAGCTTGTTTGCTCCCGTCGGAACAATGATCTCTTTCATCATTGCTTTAACTGCATCAGCAATCGGTTGCCCCCATCCGCGCAACCACGGTATCCCAAAAAAGGTTACTCTATTGGGTCCGACGCGAATTTGCATATAAGCAATTATTTTCCGTTCCGCAAAGGTTAAATAAGCGACGCCTAATAACAATGGAATAACAATAGCAAAAATAAATGTCATATTTGAAGCAAATGAAAACAACATAGATCCCCATTCTGTTCCAAATATTTCCACAAACTGTTGTTGAATATTCTCCATTAATAGACTCCAGCCTTTGCCTTCACTGTTTTTCCAATTGAATTTCTCCGAACAAAGCGCCAAGTGCTACTGTTTTAGGATGTGCACCTACAACACGCACACAATTATCAGGTAATTTTTCATCATGAGCGACCTCGAGTCGAACGGACCCATCTCCCTGCGTAACTTGCACTTGATCACCTGCGATCACACCTAAATTCTCCAGCATTGCAGTTGCCATCCATGCTTTTGGCGGTACAGCATCTTGAGTAGCCTGCAATGATTCAGCACGACGAACAATCGGATCTGTCTGATAAATTGGTATTTCTCCAATGCGTTGTATCCCTTGTCCTTCAGTCACTCTAATCTCGGTACCAAAGTCTCTCAAATTATTATTGAGGTATCGATTAATTTCTAATCCTTCAGGAAAGATTTCTGCCCGAATTTGTTCTGGTGTCTCATATTCAAATTTCTCTAACGCCAGCAAATTTGCTAGTACGCGAAGTACCTTCCAAGCAGGGCGAGCTTCTCCTAGCGGAGAAACAACACCATTGAAACTTTGTATTCTACCTTCAGTATTAACATAAGTTCCTGATGTCTCGGTAAAGGGCGCAATAGGTAATAAAATATCTGCGTAATCCGCTGCATTTCCTTTATAAGCACTCAGCGATACCACAAACTCACTCGACTTGATCGTTTTTAACGCTTTCTGGGAATTGTAAGTATCAAATTCTGGTTCCACATTCATCAATATAAATGCCCGACACTTTTCATCGGTCAAGTCATTGCTATAGCCTAGCATTTGCGCTGCGTTTAATCCGGATTCCATCTGATCAAATTTTGTTGTAACAGACAACAATGTGTTGATTTCCGGTATTGCACCTACCAAATACGCACCGACACTATTTGCAGCTTCGCCCAATATGCCATAGCTCGCTCCTGTAATTTGTGCAATCAGACCTGCAAGCAAATTAATCCTTGAATAATCCGGATGGTGTTGGCATAAATTGCCCAAGTAAATTGCTGCTGGTGCATTTTCAATTAGACTTGCAGCAATAGCAGATGCGTTAACAGTACTCGAAACATTTATTGAATTAATGAGTTGTTGCAACTCGCTCGTTTGTTCTGTTTCTTTAATCTCAGATGCTGCTTTTAAGATTTCCGCCAATTTTTTGATCATCGCACCAGGTGCAACTATGGCCTTATTCGCAACATTAACCAATAAATCATCATCTATTGGATTTACAATACTCAACTTCATGCCATTTTTAACAGCTTGACGCAAACGCTGTGCAATAAGCGGATGATCTTTACGTAATGTGCTGCCTATAAGAAGCGTCGACTTTAATTTTGATATGTCTGCAATACTAGTACCCAACCACGGCACACCTTGCATTTGTTTATCTGCGGAAAAGTCTGACTGACGCAGACGATGATCAATGTTGCCGCTGCCCATGGTACGTAATAATTTCTGCAACAAAAACAATTCTTCCGATGTGCTATGCGCAGATCCTAATGCAGCTATGCTTTTCGCGCCATACTTTTGTTTGATTGATTGTAGGGCATTAGCGGTAAATTCCAAGGCTTCTTGCCAGTCACACTCAAACCATTGACCATCGCGCTTGATCATGGGACGTGTCAATCTATCTTCTGAGTTTAATCCTTCATAGGAAAAACGATCTTTATCAGACAACCAGCATTCATTGATCGCTTCATTGTCCCGAGGAAGAACACGCATTACGCGATTCTGTTTGACTTGTACAATCAGATTTGAACCCAGACCACAGTGCGGGCTTATTGATTTTCTGCGCGATAACTCCCAAGTTCGCGCTGAATACCGAAATGGCTTACTAACCAGCGCACCAACAGGGCAAAGGTCAATAACATTGCCAGACAACTCAGAATCTACGGTCTTGCCAACGAATGCAAGTATTTCAGAATGTTCACCACGTCCAACCATTCCAAGTTCCATAATCCCAGCAATTTCCTGACCAAAACGGACGCAACGTGTACAGTGGATACACCGCGTCATATCCGTTGATATCAATGGGCCCAAATTTTTGTTGATTACGACTCGTTTTGCTTCGGTATACCTTGATCCACTCGCACCATACCCAACAGCGAGATCTTGCAGTTGACACTCACCGCCTTGATCACAAATGGGACAATCCAGCGGATGATTTATAAGCAGAAACTCCATGACACCTTTCTGTGCTGTCACTGCTTGCTGTGAATGTGTATATACCTTCATTCCATCCATCACCGGCGTTGCACACGCGGGTAATGGTTTAGGTGCCTTCTCGACTTGTACAAGACACATGCGGCAATTGGCAGCAATGGATAATTTCTTGTGATAGCAAAAATGAGGAATATACACACCAATCTGTTTTGCCCCCTCCAGGATGGTACTTCCTTTAGGAACAGATACTTGCTTACCGTCGATTTCTATATTGACCATCGGCTAAAATTCTTGGGTTAATCACTAATTAATAAATGATACGTAATGGTTGTTTGGCATTAGAACAATTAGACCATACATTTCTTGTGCTCTATATGGTAAACAAATTCGTTTCGAAAATGTTGAATCATAGCGCGCACTGGCATTGCCGCAGCATCGCCCAGAGCGCAAATTGTTCTTCCCTGTATGTTATCAGCAATATTATCAAGCAAATCAAGGTCTTCAAGTCGACCTTTGCCATGTTCAATGCGATTAACGATACGATAAAGCCATCCCGTACCTTCACGGCATGGTGTACATTGACCACAGGACTCTTCGTAATAAAAATATGACAATCGTTCCAGGGCCCTTACCATGCAGGTTGTGTCATCCATGATGATGACTGCACCTGAACCAAGCATAGATCCAGCTTTGGCAATGGAATCATAATCCATATCCGTTTGCATCATAATATCGCCAGGTAATACTGGCATTGATGACCCACCCGGAATACATCCTTTTAACTTCCGACCTCCCCGCATCCCGCCTGCCAACTCCAATAACTCTGCGAAAGGCGTCCCAAGGGGTATTTCATAATTACCTGGTTTATTAACATGCCCTGATACCGAAAATATCTTAGTACCACCGTTATTAGGTTTTCCAAGTTGTAGATATTTCTCTCCGCCATTACGGATTATCCATGGAACCGAAGAAAAGGTTTCTGTATTATTAATAGTAGTTGGCTTGCCATAAAGACCATAATTTGCTGGGAAAGGCGGCTTAAAGCGTGGCTGCCCTTTCTTGCCTTCTATAGATTCTAGTAATGCCGTTTCTTCACCACAGATATAAGCGCCATACCCATGATGATTGTATAGTTGGAAACTAAATGCTGATCCAAGAATATTATTCCCTAGATAACCGGCTACTCGCGCTTCTTCAACAGCTTCTTCCATGCGCTCGTAAGTTTCCCATATCTCACCATGAATATAGTTATAGCCCGCTTTAACGCCCATTGCGTATGCGGCTATTATCATGCCTTCAATCAACAAATGCGGGTTAAATCGCATGATATCGCGATCTTTGAATGTACCTGGTTCCCCCTCATCTGAATTGCAAACGATATATTTATCTCCTTCATATGCCTTAGGCATGAAGCTCCACTTCAATCCAGTGGGGAAACCAGCCCCTCCGCGGCCACGAAGTGCAGATTTTTTGACTTCTTCGATCACTTCTCCAGGAGTAATTTGTTTAGCCAGTATTTCTCTAAGCGCAGCATAGCCTTCACGTTTCTCATAATTTCTGATCCGCCAATTTTCAGGATCGGATGGATCGACTTGATCCATTAATATTTGCGGGTACTGATTCATTCGCTCAGTTCCTCCAGCAATTTATCGATCATTTCATTGGACATAAAACTACACATGCGCTTATTATTAACTAATAATACTGGCGCATCACCACAAGCCCCAAAGCACTCGCCTTCCTTTAGTGTAAATTTACCATCAGGAGTTGTCTGGTTAAATTCAATATCTAATTTTTTCTTTAAATAAGCTGCACTATCATTACTACCCGATAGAGCACAAGGCAAATTGGTGCATACCGTAATCTTGTATTTACCCACCGGCTCGAGGTTATACATATTATAAAAAGTGGCCACTTCATATACTGCAATGGGAGGCATCCCTAGATATTCAGCCACAAAATTCATTGTTTCATCGGTCAACCAGCCCTTTTCATCTTGTGCAATTGCAAGCGCTGACATGACAGCAGATTGTTTTTGTTCAGCCGGATATTTAGCGATCTCTCGATCTATTCTTTTAAGGGATTCAGTGCTTAACATCGTTTATCTATCTATCTCACCAAATACTATATCTTGTGTGCCAATAATTGCTACCACATCTGAGATCATGTGCCCTCTCGACATTTCATCCAAAGCAGCTAAATGTGCAAATCCAGGCGCACGTATTTTCAGTCGATAGGGCTTATTAGCACCGTTAGATACCAGATAAATGCCAAACTCACCTTTGGGATGTTCAACCGCTGCGTAGGTTTCACCCGGAGGCACATGAAAGCCCTCAGTAAATAATTTGAAATGATGAATCATCTCTTCCATATTTTGTTTCATATCAACACGTGAAGGTGGTGCAATTTTATGATTGTCAGTAATCACCGGTCCTGGATTGATGCGCAGCCAATCGATACATTGCTTGATGATGCGATTTGATTGTCGAAATTCCTCCATACGTACCAAATATCGATCATAGCAATCACCATTAACACCTACGGGTATATCAAAATCAATGCGATCGTAGACTTCATAAGGCTGTTTTCTTCTTAAATCCCATTCCACACCGGAACCACGTAGCATTGGACCGGTAAAACCTAACGCTTTAGCTCGTTCAGGAGAAACAATACCAATATCTACCAAGCGTTGCTTCCAAATTCTATTGTCAGTTAGCAATGTTTCATATTCGTCAACATACGTTGGAAAACGATTCGTAAAATCTTCAATAAAATCCAATAAGGAACCTTCTCGATTTGAGTTCCGCGCACGAGTCTGCTTTTGATTATGAATTTTCGATGGCTGATACTGAGGCATCGTATCGGGTAAATCACGATATACACCACCTGGCCTATAATAGGCAGCGTGCAACCGAGCACCTGATACCGCTTCATAACAATCCATCAGATCTTCCCTTTCACGAAAAGCATACAGAAACATTGTCATAGCACCGACATCCAGCGCATGCGCACCAATCCACAACAAGTGATTAAGTATACGAGTAATTTCATCAAACATTACACGTATGTACTGCGCTCTTATTGGCACTTCAACTTGCAACAGTTTCTCGATAGCCATCACGTAAGCATGCTCGTTAACCATCATCGAGACATAATCCAATCGATCCATATATGGAACCGATTGAATATACGTTTTATTTTCTGCTAATTTTTCAGTTGCCCGATGCAGCAATCCAATATGGGGATCTGCACGCAGCACAACTTCTCCATCCAATTCCAGAACCAATCTCAGCACGCCGTGAGCTGCTGGGTGCTGGGGCCCAAAATTCATGGTGTAATTACGTATTTCAGCCATATGTTATTTCACAAAATTCTTATCTAAAACACAATTCATGCGGTGAAATCATGCGAGCATCAGGATTCACAATCCCCGTAATTCTCTTCGCGTATCACCAGCGGTGTTATTTCTCTCGGTTCAATAGTGACAGGTTGGTAAATAACGCGCTTCTGCTCTGCATCATAGCGCATTTCAACATGACCTGTTATTGGAAAATCCTTACGGAATGGATTTCCAATAAAACCATAGTCTGTCAATATTCTACGTAAATCTGGATGGCCAGTAAAAACAACACCATAAAGATCAAATGCTTCACGCTCAAACCAGTTAGCGACCGGCCATATATCAGTGACTGAATCCACTACCGGAAAATCATTATTTTCAGCCAAAACTCGAATGCGCAATCTATGGTTCCGATCAACCGAAAGTAAATGATAAATCACTGCAAAACGTCTACTCTTGAAATTATTTTTTTCTGACAAATCGTCGCCATACATCAAATAATCAATTCCACACAAATCAATCAATGTATCAAAAGCAAGTATAGGATCGTCACGCAACATTTCACTCGCAGTAAATATATCCTCTGCATGGACATTGATAGTTAATTCACCATGCCGAACTTGGATCCCAATCAGTTTATCCCCGAGCGCCCCCCGCAACGATTCAGCAAGATTCTCCAGATGTGTAGTATGCATAGGAATTATCGTGCAATAGTGTTAGTGCGATTTATTTTATTTTGCAACTGAATAATGCCGTACAGCAAAGCTTCTGCTGTGGGAGGGCAACCCGGTACATAAATATCAACCGGTACAATACGATCACAACCCCGAACTACAGAATATGAATAATGGTAATACCCTCCACCATTTGCACACGATCCCATCGAGATTACCCAACGCGGCTCAGCCATTTGATCATAGACCTTACGTAAAGCTGGGGCCATTTTGTTACATAAAGTACCCGCCACAATCATAACATCTGATTGGCGCGGACTTGGTCGAAACACTATACCAAATCGGTCAAGATCATAACGTGACGCTCCTGTCTCCATCATTTCAACTGCACAGCAAGCCAGTCCAAAAGTCATTGGCCACATGGAACCAGTTCGCCCCCAGTTAATAATTGAGTCTAAACTGGTAGTAACAAATCCCTTTTCAAGAACTCCCTCTATACTCATAACACTAATCCCATTCTAATGCTCCTTTCATCCATTCGTAGATAAAACCAACCACCAGGATACTCAGGAATATCATCATAGCAATAAATCCAAACATTCCAATTTCATCAAGTACGATTGCCCACGGGAATAGGAAAGCAATTTCTAGATCAAATAAGATAAATAAAATTGCGACCAGATAATAACGCACATCAAACTTCATTCGAGCATCTTCAAAGGCTTCGAATCCACATTCGTATGGCGATAGCTTCTCACTATCCGGACGATTTGGTGCAAGCAGCCAACCACATAGCATGGGTACAACACCAACCAAGAATCCAACAATTAGAAAAAGTAAAATTGGAAAATAGTTTTCAAGCATATCTTATTCTTTTATTCAAACGTGACAGATTTACAGAAACAGCAATTTTTAGTTACGAGTTTACGAATGCAATCTTTGCGTGGTGCCGACGGCGAGACTCGAACTCGCACAGCTTTCGCCACCGCCCCCTCAAGACGGCGTGTCTACCAATTCCACCACGTCGGCGGCAAAACTATGTACCTTTTGATCAAAAATTTTCCACATCATTTATAGCAAAGAAGCTACTCAGGTATCCGATTAACTTTTGAACCGCTCTCAACTTCTGGTCCATCACCATTCCGTTCGAAAGAAGATTCTTTTTCTGGCTTGACTTCAGATCCGCTTTCAGACTCTCCGATTTGATCCATAATGCTCATGGCTTTTGTGCTTCCGGTTTGATTCATCGAGAGATAAGTCAAACTCATACTTGTAGCAAAAAAAAGCGCTGCAACAAAACTTGTCGCACGACTCAGAAATGTCGCTGAACCACTTGCTCCAAATAAACTGCCTGCTGAGCCACTGCCAAACGCAGCTCCCATATCTGCACCTTTTCCATGCTGCAATAATACCAAAACTATTAGTATAATCGCCAACAAAACATGCGCTGCCCAAACCAAAATTTCCAACGTGTTACTCCAAAAAAATTATTGATGTAAAGCGCGACAAATCGCAACAAAATCAACTGCAACCAATGATGCACCACCTATCAAACCACCATCAATATCAGGCATATCAAATAACTCAGATGCATTATTTTCCTTGACACTTCCGCCATAAAGAATGGTTAAGCCTTTGGCTATATTTGCATTTTTATTAGCTATACCTTCTCTTATAAAAGAGTGAATATCTTGAGCTTGCTCAGGTGATGCTGTTTTACCCGTACCGATAGCCCATACAGGTTCATAAGCGATGATCGCGTTAACTAGAGATTCGACTCCCGCTAATTTGATAACCGCTGCTAACTGCTCTTCTATTACTTGTTCTGTTGTGCCAGCTTCACGTTGCGCAAGTGTTTCCCCTACACACAGAATAGGGGTTATGCCAGCCCGTTGAGCTGCTTGATATTTTTCAGCGACGGTTTGACTATCTTCACCAAATAATGTTCTTCTTTCCGAGTGACCTACAATTACATAACGACATTCAAAATCATTTAACATGAGGGCCGATATTTCTCCTGTATACGGCCCTTTTTCGTACTGACTTACATTTTGGGCACCCCAAGCTATATTCGTATTCTGTAATGTGTCTTGTACTGAGGGAAGATAAAGATAAGGCACACAAACCAGAAAACTTACCTCCTGTAATCCATTTAAGCTTGTAACAATCGCATTGAGTAACTGTTTATTCTCTAACAAATTACCGTGCATCTTCCAGTTACCCGCCACCATCTTTCTGCGCATTTTACCTCTTGCCTCAACTTACTAAAATGGGCGATGCTACCCTTGATTCTTCATCAAGTCAATTCTATATCTTTTACCCAGGCAACGAAAGGCGGTTGGCAATTTGACGGCCACCTGCCACGGAATGGTCTGCTGTGAAACAGATTAGTTAATCAACAAATTCCAGCACATGTAAAATCGCATCGCTAACGACTATAAATTATTAACACCCCTACACCGCAGTATGTATTTCTCAAGTTCAATGATCAGAAATAGCAACAAACTGACTGCGATAATGCGTCCCCAGGCCGCTGCATCCAGAGCAGTCGTGCCAAATAGCTGCTGCATCACAGGCAAATAGGTAAACAGCAATTGCAGTATCAACAATAGCCCGATAGCCATTAAAACATAACGATTACCCAGCAATCCTTGGCGCGAGCACACGGAAGCCATCAAATAACGGCAATTGAACAAATAAACTATCCCACACATCACCAGCACATTCACAACCACTGTTCGAGCCAGTTCGATACTCGCGCCTTGCACGGTTTCCCAGAAATACAAAGTAAAAACACCACTCATCATCAACAGTGCAACAAAGAAAATACGCCACACCAGGAATCCAGACAAAATCGATGCATTGGGGTCATGGGGCGAGCGTGACATGACACCGCTTTCAGATCGTTCAAATGCGAGCGAAATTGCCAACGTTACAGTCGTCACCATATTGATCCACAAAATCTGCACCGGCGTGATGGGTAGCGCCATCCCCAGAATAATGGCGAGTATCAAAACACCCGCCATACCGCCGCTGGTTGGAAGAATATAAACAACCGTTTTGCGGATGTTGTCGTAGACTGTGCGACCTTCTTCCACCGCATGTGTAATCGAAGCAAAATTGTCATCCATCAGCACCATTTCAGCCGCTTCTTTCGCCACTTCAGTGCCGTTTCTCCCCATGGCAACGCCGATATCGGCACGCTTTAAGGCTGGTGCATCATTCACACCGTCACCTGTCATAGCAACAATTTCACCATTGTCCTGTAGCGCCGTAACCAGCCGGAGTTTATGCTCAGGGCTTGCACGTGCAAAAATATCTATTTCTCCGGCTATTTTTCGCAGTTGTGCGCCGTCCATCTTATCCAGTTCAATTCCGGTTACCGCGTTCTGACCATTACCTATACCTAATTTCACGCCAATCGCGCAAGCGGTAATACGATGATCCCCGGTAATCATTTTGACGCGAATGCCTGCGCTACGGCATTTGTCTACAGCGGCAATGGCCTCTTCGCGCGGCGGATCAATAATTCCCACCAGACCAAGCAACGTAAAACCTGCTTCAACATCAGAAGTCTGCAATATTTGCTGTTTTGTTTGAATCGCACGACTGGCCATGGCTAGTATGCGCTGCCCCGTCGCACTTTCCTCCTGTATTTTGGCATGCCAGAAATCAAACTGAATCAGATGATCTTCTCCTTGGCTTCGTTGATGGCTGCACATTGCCAGCACTTCTTCCGGCGCACCTTTGACGTATATCAGGCCATTCCCGGCATGGTCCTGATGCAACGTCGCCATAAAACGATGTTCCGACTCAAACGGAATGACATCCGTTCGAGGCAGTGTTTTCCGCTCAATGGCCGGATCCAACGTCGCTTTCATTGCTAAAGTAATGAGCGCAGCTTCTGTCGGATCACCGTGAATGCCCCAGGTACCATCATCCTGCTGACGCAACGATGCTTCGTTACACAACATCCCTGCCCGAAACATATCCAGCATATCGGGATAATCAGTAACCGGAATTCCCTTTCCATCCTGGCTAAAACCACCCGTTGGCGCATAATCCACGCCGCTAACTTGGAATTGATCATCAGCAGTTATCACGCTCTGCACGGTCATTTCATTACGTGTTAACGTTCCGGTCTTATCGGTACAGATAACAGTCACCGCACCCAGTGCTTCTACCGCAGGCAGGTGACGAACAATCGCGTTACGCCGCGCCATATTCTGCACGCCGAGCGCCAAAGTTATCGTCATGATGGCAGGTAATCCTTCTGGAATCGCTGCGATAGCCATGCTGATGGCCGCCATAAACATCTCATTAACCGGGTAATCATGCAGTAACAATCCATAAACAAAAATGCCAGTTGCCAGCAGTAAAATTAGCAGCGTCAGCCAGCGGCCGAAAATCGCCATTTGCCGCAACAAAGGTGATGTCAGCTTATCGACTTGCGCAATCATCTGACTGATGCGCCCAATCTCGGTATGTTGAGCGGTAGCAACCACCACGCCCGAGCCTTGGCCATAAACCACTAGCGTACCCGAATAGGCCATACAAAACCGATCCCCGATCGCCGTCACTGCTTCGACTGCGTGAATGGATTTCTCGACAGCTTCCGATTCTCCGGTTAACGCTGCTTCTTCGATACGCAGGTTTTTACAGTCGACCAATCGCAAGTCAGCCGGTACCTTGTCGCCGGATTGCAGCACTACGATATCGCCAGGCACCAGTTGATCAGCTGGCATCTGTATCCGCTGACCATCGCGCTGAACGATCGCGTTAAGCGACAGCATGCGCCGGATAGCATTCAGTGCTTCTTCCGCTTTGCCTTCCTGAACAAAGCCGATGATGGCATTGATGACCACCACGCCGAGAATAACGCCACTATCGACCCAGTGCCCTAGAAAAGCGGTCATGCTGCATGCAGCGAGCAGGATATAAATCAATACATTATGAAATTGCAACAAAAAGCGAATAACGTTGCTTTGTGGTTTGGGTGGGTTCAATCGGTTGGCACCATACTGTTCAAGACGCAACTTCGCTTCCGTTTGCGATAAACCAGCATCCCCGGTTTTAAACTCTTCCAGCACCTGCGGCGGCGGGTAGCTATGCCATGCAGGTGTTTTATCGGGTGCAGAAACTTGTTCATGGGGCATAAGCAGCTCTCTTCAATGGTAGGACAAATTGTATTGCGCCTATCCAATAGACCAGGATTAATAGGAATAATTTGTATTTAATTATTCAGTACAGCTACAATGAAAACATTCTTTTCTTACTTAACACAGCAAATGAGGCTTTCTATGAAATACTCTATCATTCTAATGGCAGTTTCGGCCATTCTGTTTACCAGCATGACGCAGGCTGCTGGCCGGGTACCGTTTGGCCATCAAGTTATTGCAGTACAAAACTACAACCGCGCTACGGAACAAATTGCCTTATCCGGAATGATTAGCGAGGGCGGCGTGCCAGCATTGGCAGCCACTGGTTTCAAAACCATTATTGATTTGCGCACCAAAAATGAAGGCGTTATGGAGGAAAAAGCATTGGTCGATATTGCTGGCATGATGTATGTCAACATTCCGACGACCGTTGCTGGAATCACTAAGGAGCAGGTGACCGCATTTACCAAAGTGATCGAATCAGCTCAATCCCCGATACTAATCCATTGTGGATCGGGTAACCGGGCAAGTGCCATGTGGGCTAGCTATCGAATCACCAAAGGTGTTGATCCGGAAGTAGCCATTGAGGATGCCCGTAAAACCGGTTTGCGCCCGCCGCTGGAAGAAAAACTTCGTGAAATCATGCTGAACTGAGCTTTGATCCTATTCATCAACCCATCCAGAACAATCTGATAATCATCCACACCGATACCCCCATGGAAACTACAGCAAACCCTTGCTGTAGTTTCGGGCCAGCAAGAAAATGAGCAAAAATTCGCCCGATCAACATACCTGCCAATCCGCCAGCAGCAAAAGGTAGCGCAATAGTCCAATTCATCCCGCCGATAAAGGTTGCAGAAACAACACCTACAGCAGAAATAAGCGCGATAACTGCCAGGGATGTTGCAAGAATTGATTGCATCGAAAGATTGGTCGCTTTCCTTAATGCCGGCACAATGACAAAACCGCCCCCGACGCCCAGCAATCCCGATAAGCACCCGGTTGCAATTCCGGAAAATGCCAATGCCCGGGCACACGGCCAAGTCCATACCAAACGGCCTTGCTCATAGGCTAGCTGGCAAGGTATTGAAGCGGGATCAGATTGAGAGTCTGTGATATTTTTCACCGGCTCATCCTGCATCTTACTTTGCCGCAACATGCTGATCGCAGCATAAAACAAAACTAGTGCAAACAAAATCGTTAGCGGCGCATTAGGCAATTTCTGCGCCAGCCATATGCCAATGGGTGCAGTCACAACACCGGTAATCGCAATAAACCCCGCTGCCCGATAACGCACTTTTCCTTGTCTGTGCGCAATTAACGCACCGATAGCAGAAGACAAACACACGGCGAATAAAGCAATCGGAGCGGCTTCGGCGACAACCAGATGCAATCCAAACATCAATAGCGGAACTGCAATGATCGTGCCGCCAGCACCAGTCAGTGCCAATATAGCGCCAGTAACAGCGCCAAGCAAAATACTGATCAGCAGAATATCCACATGTTCAGCTTAATTTACCAGGACGAGCAAGCCATTCCTTGCCTTTTAACATGCCATTCCAATAGATCCATGGAAAAACTGTCGTTTTAAGAAACCAATTAAGCTTTCTCGGCACTGTTGGATCAAGTGGGAATGTCGGTAATAATTTTCCACCAAAACCAAATTCAGCCAGTATGACTTTGCCATTTTCCACTGTCAGCGGACAGGCGCCGTAACCGTCATAGATAGTCGTCAGTTCCCGGTCTTCTTTTGCTGCCAGAAGATTCTCGGCCACCACAACAATTTGCTTTCTGGCTGCTGCGGCCGTTTTCGTATTTGGCGATGAGCAGGCATCGCCCAGTGAGAATATATTCGAGTAATCGGTATGCTGCAGTGTCTTTTCATTCACTTTGCAAAAACCACCCGTATCTGCCAGAGGACTATTGCGAAGAAAATCCGGAGCAACTTGTGATGGTGTCACATGCAGCATGTCAAAAGGTTTCTCTTCGAGGGTTGCCGTTCCATCATTGCCCTTATTTTCAAAGTAGGCGATCTTTTTATTCCCATCCACTTTGACCAGATTAGAATTGAATAACAATTTTGCATGGTAACGTCTGACATACTCCATTAGGGGTGGAACAAAATCAGCCACGCCAAATAACACAGCAGTTGCTGTATTAAACTCAACGTCCATACTTTCCAGACATTGGGCACTCATCCAGTGATCACAAGAAAGATACATGGCTTTCTGTGGTGCGCCCGCACATTTGATCGGCATTGGCGGCTGGGTAAAAATTGCTTTCCCGGCTTTAAGTTCTTTGACGAGGGACCAGGTATAAGGCGCCAGATCATACCGGTAATTTGAAGTAACACCGCTCTTACCCAGCGTTTCTTCCAATCCTTCAATCTTTTCCCATGCCAGACGTATACCCGGGCAAACAATTAATTGCCGGTATCCCATCACACGACCATCAGATAAATGCACTCTGTTGTGCTCCGGATCAAATCCAGACGCGGCCGCCTGAATCCATTCCGCATTCCCGGGAATAATATCAGCCATCGGTTTCACTGTTTCGGCGATATCATAAGCACCGGCTCCCACCAGTGTCCAAGCAGGCTGATAATAATGTTTGCCGCTTGGTTCGATAATCGCGATACGCAGCGTTGGCCGCCGTTTAAGCAGGCTTGCAGTAACACCGATGCCAGCCGAACCGCCACCTACGACAACCACATCAAAAGCGTCATTCCAGTTACAGGCCGCCACGACAGATTCCTGTGCTTCTGGGTCGTCTTGATCATTCTGCTGAGTCATTCCATACAAAGCAGTCGCACGCATACCAGAACCGCAAAACGCCAGAACCGGTTTGGGCAACTCAATCATTAGTTTTTGAAAAGCTTCCGCGCGCTCTGTGGGTATGCTACCCATCCTGACTGGTAAATAGACAAAAGTAATATTCAGTAACTTGGCCGTTGCCTCCAGCTCTGCACTACCCGGCTGATTCTCGCCACCTTCATAATCTGGGCGATTACAAATGATTGATCTGTAACCAGCGGCTGCAATCTCGGTGATGTCGCCTATACTGATTTGACCTGCAATCGACAGTTTGTGATCAAGCTTGGTAATATCCAGTCGCATATCCTACTCCTTCATCAATCAGTCACAATCGCCGTAGCACCAGCTATTTGTTCTGTCGAAATCCTATCGCAAAATAGCTCTCTGCATCGTGATTAATGTTTATTCTTTCAGGTGGATTGATTCTTACAATACAAACCATACAAAGTCTCCATAATCTTAAGGGCTTCCTGACTCGCCACACTATAGTATATATATTTACCTTTGCGCTCTGTTGCAACCAGATTCTCTTCTCGCAGAACGGTCAGTTGTTGCGACAGTGTGGGCTGATGAATACCCAACAATTCTTCAAGTTCGCCCACGTTCCGGGTTCCCTGACTCAGTTCGCACAAAATGAGCAACCGGTCTTCATTAGCCAATATTTTCAGCAAAGCACAAGCAGCCGAAGCAGATGTATGTAGCGCTGCGATATCGTGTAAAACTGTGTCTGTTTTCATAATTAATCCTACTTAACGTTAGTGCGTAGCAAGTTAAAGCTTGAATGATAAATGCATTAAATTGATAATGGTTAAAATTCTAGTTTATTTTCATACAATCTGTAAGTAGTTTATCCACGTCCTTGCAGGTTTTGGTAAATACCCATGCCCAATAGCATGGCGATAAGAAACACCAGTGCGTCAATACTTCCTGTTCCAGCCAGCACCACGGCCGGTCCGGGACAAATACCCGCTATCCCCCAGCCAACGCCAAACACAAGGCTTCCCAGAAGCAAACGACCATCTATTTTTGTGACTGCAGGTATCTGCATCGATAAACCCAAGTAGCTGTTTGTACGTTTCTTTGCCAGTGCAAAAGCAATAAAACCCACAGCCACAGCAGCACTCATAACCCATAGCAGTGCAGAATCCCAGTTACCTGTTAGATCAAGAAACGCCAGAACTATGGCAGGATTTACCATGCCAGACAAGATAATTCCCAAGCCGAAAACAATCCCTGATAGCAATGCCATAAAGTTAACCATTGAATGCCTCCCTGATTTAGGCCTATCCGAGTTAAAAAGTAAATACATGCCGTATCAAATAGACTGTTATAAAACCGGCAAGCATAAATACTGTTGTCGCCGCAATTGAGCGCGGCGACTGTCTAGATATTCCACAAACCCCATGACCACTAGTACAACCAGAACCCAGGCGTGTACCGTAACCGACTAAGAAACCTGCCAATGCTAACATCGTATAGTTGGTTTCAATAACGATCTCTGGCAAAACAAAAAAGAACCTCCAAATAACCACTGATAAAATCAATCCTAAAATAAAAGTGACACGCCAACCGATATCGCCTTTCTGCATCCGATATAATCCACCCACGATGCCCGATATACCTGCGATACGTCCGTTAAATAGCAATAACAATGCTACTGCAGCACCAATCATTAACCCGCCGCATGCCGCATGCCATGGCACTGAATCCAGATTAATATACATTCTCGTTCTCCCGCCAAGAAACACAAATCAATTCATATCAATCGCGTAGATATGCTATCATACGATATGTTTTATTATATATTATAATGTGCAGTAATTCCAATTAAATTGACAGAAAAATAAAATGAAACCAAATATCAATGCATTCTTTGATCCAGCAACCTGGACTGTCAGTTATATTATTTTTGATGAGCCGGGCGGCATTTGCGCCATTATTGACCCAGTTCTGGATTACGATCCAAAATCAAGCAGAACCAGTACGCGTTCGGCTAACACATTGATTGCATTTATTCACGAACACCGCTTATCGGTTGAGTGGATACTTGAAACGCATGCGCACGCAGATCATTTGTCATCCGCAGATTATCTTAAAAATCGTTTGGGTGGGAAAACTGGTATCTGCAATACTATTCCTATCGTGCAGGAGACTTTCAAAAAAGTTTTTAATTTCGATGATGCGTTTATTCCAGATGGCCATCATTTTGATCACTTATTCACGGAAGGCGAGCTATTTCAGGTTGGGAAATTAACGGCCAGAGCCATCTTCGTATCCGGTCACACACCTGCTGATACAGCTTATCAATTTGACGATGCCATCTTTGTCGGTGATACGCTTTTCATGCCAGATATTGGTACTGCACGGGCAGACTTTCCAGGTGGCAACGCAAGTCAGTTATTCAAGTCCATCCAAAAATTACTGGCATTTCCGCCGGAGACAAGATTATTTATGTGCCATGACTACCCACCTGCCAATCGCGCTGCTGCGTGGCAAAGTACAGTCGCACAGCAACGTCTCCATAACATTCATGTACACGACGGCATTAATGAAGATGAGTTTGTAGCAATGCGCAGCAAACGCGATGCGACGTTGGAAATGCCCAATTTGCTGCTACCTTCTATACAGGTAAACATCAGAGCTGGAAAATTACCACCAGTTGAAACAAACGGAATTGCATATTTCAAAATACCGGTTAACTTAATCTGATCTGTTTCAAGAAAGCCAGCTTCGGAGGAAAACTGACATTTCAATATAGCCAGGCTCAGACCTGTACTTTGACAAAATTCCCATGCTGCTGATCAAATTTCACGGCAATAAAGCGCGTTCCAACAGAAATCCGCTCGCCTTCATTACGTTTATGCGTTACTTCAGCCACCGCCTGAAAATTAGGCGCATCGATTTTTATAATATCATTTGGATCAAGCATCACCTCGGTTAAGAAGCGAATTCCTGTGGGTGACAAATCCTGAAATGTGCCTTGACAAGGCCTACCCGGCCAAAATAAGTAAAATACAAACTCACCCCTGATATTGATCCGCATCATTGTCCGGCGCGATGTTTCGAAATTTTCATGCTGCAAAACAAGCAGTGGGCTTACGCATTCCAGACAGCTTTCACTTTGATAGATATTTGCTTGTGGCACATACGGCGTCTTACAGAAGGAACAGTAATGTGTAATCACTGCCCGATACGATTCTATAGCAAGCTGCGGCGTACTTTTAACTTGGACTGGAAGCCCGGGTAGATTAGTATTTTGATGGACCGATTTCCCGGCAGCATGAAATAAGCTACCAGCAAAAATGGCATCATACTGCTTGCGCACATCAGGATTAGAAAGAATACGGTAAGCCTCATCAAGTAATGCAGTTTCTTGCGATGAATTCTTCCTGAGTGCTTGATAACTTGCCGTAATCGTAGCAATAGGCGCATCAGGCTGAACCTGAAGAATTCGATAATAGTTACGTTGATTCAGCTGTGCAGTTCGTTCATTCTTCTGTTTATCTACTTCTGCCTCGAAACTTGTATTCGAACCAAACGCTCCCTGACTGAGCGTTTTAATATGATGACGCTTCAGCAAATCAAGATCATAAGCAGCTCGCTTAAGCGGATCACGCAACGTGTTATAGGCAATAGCGAGTAAGCTTTCGTTCAAATCCGGACCAGCGAGATCAGGATGAATTTTAAGTTTTTGCAGCAATACGTGGTAACTCTCCTTGATCACCGTCATCGGTGCATCCGGTTGGACATGAAGAATTCGATAGAAATTACGCCGTTCGATCATGCGTATTGAAAATTCAAAGCGGTTAGTTTATCAGTACATGGATGCAGCATTCTTTCCTCATGTATCTCAATAGCTTGCAATGGGAAAAAGCACGCACAGTATACACATATCAATCACCATCACCAATATAGCCTGATAGGATTCCATACATGCATAATAATACAAATTAAAAATCTCATTATGCTGTAATTGCGAGAACAACTTAGTATATGCGTATCAGTAGTGTCCGGTTAAATTAGCTGTTGAAACGATAGAAGCCAGTATTGATGAGGATTGCAGAGAAAATATTTTGGTGCCGATTTGAAATCATATTTTGCAAATTCAGGTTCGAGTAATCTCCAGA